>CALZMB010000114.1 GCA_945788485.1 uncultured bacterium
ACCAGAAAGGTCCATGAGCTAATGAGAAATAATGAATAATCCGAGTGCGAAGAGCCACCTCTATATCTTGGATTGATGTGAAAACCAACGAACGTAGCTTTCTGTCAAAATTGTATAAGGAGATTGCCGTATGCAGATGGCTGTGAGGGCAGAATGCGTGGGTTTCGGAGTCTGACTCCATTGGAACAAGATAACTTGTCAATCTGAAATAGCTTATGGAGTGAAGACAGCGCATAGCTTTGTCTTCATCATCAATAATCAGCCCACGTTGCTTTAACAGACTAAGCTGGTCTGAAAAGTCAATAGCCTGTTTGGTGTATTGCATACTGCCAATGTTTGATGTTACATATACTCTATAAAAACACGAAGTCCTGCCGTGGTACGCATTCAATGAAGAGGCGTGGCAGGAACTGTTGCTGCAAAGGTACGACTTTTATTTGAGTTGTGCAAGAGTTTGGGGTGAAAAATGTGCAAGGCAAGAGAAAAACCAATAAACTTGTTCAATTGTTTTTCTTTTTCTCGCCCAATGAACATGATATTTATCTCAAAAAAACATGTCAAAATAATATCAGCCGCTGCCCCGGAAACGGCGGGTATGATACTTTTTTGACATCCTGAAACCGCTGCGGAATCTGTCGCGCCTTCCTGGCGGCGGTTTTGCGGCGGTTTTTTGTTGTTTTTCGGTCGATTTTGTATATTATTGATATTCAGCATTATACGCTGTTTTCTGGTTTTGTGCTGTGTCTCCCGATTGTCAAAAACCGTGCAAAATGCCTGCAAGATTGTCAATCTTGACTTGTCATCAAGTTAATTTCGCAGTACTGCTAAGTCTATTTTGCAGCTTCACTTTGACTATTTCAGGGTTCAAAACACTCAAAACGATGCCGTGAAGGGCACTAAACGCCATCGCGAACCGTATTTTCTGCACTTGAAAACATGATTTTCTGGTGTTTGCGATGGTGCAAGAAAGTGTCAGCCATTGCTGTTGTGTGATATGATTTTTGCTGGTCGGGAGAATGATGTTCTGCAAAGAAAAAAAGTGTAAAGGTTCTTGCTAAGTGCTGGCAAGAACCTTTACACATTATAGGTGGGCATTTATATAACCCACCTATATGCAGCATTTGTTTGTCGAGGCTGTGTCTCACTCGTCGAAGTCGAACGGGTCGTCGTCGTCGTCAAATCCGAACATCGGCACGTCGTTGAACGAATCGAGCGCGCGGCGCTCTTTCTTTGTGGGCCGTCCTGTTCCGCGCTGCCGGTCGATGAATCCAGAGATGCGCGACATTTCGAGCAGTTCGTACTGTTTCGCTTCGGTGACATTTTCATACACCTGGCTGACGAGCCTTGCCCCGACCCGCTGTTCGATGCAGTTCAGGATTTTGAAAGAGTAGGTGACGGGCGGCTTCTTGACGTTGACGATCTCTCCGCATCGCACGGTGCGTGATGGTTTTGCCTGTGCTGCGCCGAGTATGTCTGGCGTGTCGTTCGCCGATATTGTAACGCGTCCGTTCTTGCATGCGTTTGCTGCTACGGTCCGGGTCTTGAAGATGCGTGCTGCCCACAGCCATTTGTCAAGACGTGCTGTGTCGCGGCGGGGCAGTGTGATGTCTTTTGTCATGAGAGGGTAGGGGTGGTTCTATAAATTATTCGACAAGTCTCATCAATTTCATAGTTGCCGCCCTTATTTCTTGTTGAAGGCGTTCATGGTGATGTTTATGCCTGCGAGCACGAATGATTTGACGCATTCCACGGCGTTGTCGATGGCGGGGTCGAGCAGCTCGCGTTCTTCGTCAGTGAATTTGCCGAGCACATAGTCTATCTGCCTGCCTTTGGCAAACTCGCTTCCGATGCCGATTCTCAGGCGCGGATATTGTTGTCCGATGAGCTGCTGTATGTGTCCGAGGCCGTTGTGCCCTCCGTTCGAGCCGCTGCCTTTGAGGCGTATCTTGCCGAGCGGGAGGGCGAGTTCGTCAACGACGACGAGCAGCCGGTCGTTGGGGATGTTCTCTTTTTCGAGCCAGTATCTGACGGCGTTGCCGGAGAGGTTCATGTATGTTGTGGGCTTGAGCAGCAGCAGGCGCTTGTTCTTGAGCTGACATTCGGCTACGAAGCCGTATCGGCGGTCGGCGAATGTGGCGTTGAGCGATGCCGCGAGTTTGTCAACCACCATCCATCCGCTGTTGTGGCGTGTCTCGTGATATTCGGCTCCGGGATTGCCAAGTCCTGCGATGAGATATTTGTCCATGTCCGTTGTCTGTGGCGGCGGGTTGCCGCTTGTTGTTGATGAAACGAAAAGACGGCATAAGAGCGTGAACCCCCATGCCGTCTTGGATGTTTTTCTGAAGTCTTTGTCTTGTGGCGGGTTCTGTGAGTTTGCACTTCAAATAGAACCCGGCCTTGATGTTGACAGGTTTGTTTGCCAGCAGTTGTTATTTTGCGGCAGCGACAGCAGCGGCACGTGCCTGGCGTGTCATCTGTACAGAGCAAACCACAACTTCTTTTGATGTAGCGAACTCAAGGCCTTCGAAGCTCAGCTCGCCAACTTTGATAGACTTGCCGATTTCGAGTGCTGTGACGTCGATTTCGAGAATCTCAGGGATGCGTGTGTAAGGAGCTGTGACCTTGATCTGACGGATAGAGAGCGCGAGACGTCCGCCGTTGCGCACACCGGCAGCATGGCCGACGAGTTTAACCGGGATGCCTACGGTCACTGGCTTCTCTTCGTTGATTTCGAGGAAATCTACATGGAGGAGGGCGTCAGATACCGGGTGGAACTGCAACTCCTTGATGACGGCCTTCTTCTCGGTGCCGTCGAGGTTGATGTTCACGACATACACATTAGGAGTGTAAACAACCTTGCGGAGCTCGCTGAAGGGGATAGTGAACGATGTTGCAACCGGAAGGTTCTTCTCGTCCTTCTCTATGCCGTAGATGTTGCATGGGATGAGACCCTCTTTGCGGACTTCTTTTGCCGCTTTCTTGCCGATAGCGCTGCGCTTCTGGCCTGATACGTTAATTTCTAACATGATGAATGAAAATGAGTGTTACTCTAAATTAAGTAATTAGATGAATTGATAAATTTGCTTAATTCGCCATCACACTGTTGCCCTCGTCCTGCCCTGCCGACGCCGTGGCGGCTGCCGGGAGGCATGGAACGGATTTTGGCTATGTTTTGCGAAAATGCGGCTGCAAAATTACTACTTTTTTCCGAAACTCACAAGTTATTATCTTAAAAAACGTAGAAAAAGGCCGTTTTTCTTGTGTATGTGAGGGAATTTCGCTACTTTTGCATTCCGAAAGCAGCCGACAGCGGAAGGTTGCGCCATCGTTTCGCTCTATGTGTCTGATGGTTAACCTTGTCCGGGAGACTGTACACAACCCACCAAAAAACAGAAATATGATAAACAGAGAAATCATCCGTATCAAGATAGTACAATTGACCTATGCCTACTACCAGAATGGAAACCATAATCTTGAGAATGCGGAAAAAGAACTTGTCTTCAGCCTCGACAAAGCATACGATCTGTATAATTTCCTTCTCGACCTCATCGTTGCCATCACACGCGTGGCGCAGCAACGCTATGATGTGGCGCTGGCGCGTCATGAGCGCGGCGAGGGCGAATGTCCGTCAGGCCGCTTCGTGAACAACAAGTTCGCTTTGCAGCTTGCAGACAACATGATGCTGGGCGAATGGCGCGAGCATCAGAAGCATGTGTGGGACGACGACATCGATATCGTGCGCAAGGTGCTGGACAACATCGAGCACAGCGAGATATTCGCCGACTATATGGCGCAGACGGACGAGCCAACGTACGCCGACGACCGCGAACTCTGGCGCAAGCTCTACAAGACCTTCGTCGTGGAGAATGAAGACATCGACGTGCGCCTTGAAGAGAAATCGCTCTACTGGAACGACGACAAAGCCATCATCGACACTTTCGTCTTGAAGACGATAAAGAAGTTTGAAGAGGCAAACGGCATGAATCAGGAACTGCTGCCGCAATACAAAGACCCGGACGACCTTGACTTCGCCGTGAGGCTTTTCAGGACTTCTATCCTCAATGCGGAGCAGTATCAGCGATACATGACAGCGACGTCGAAAAACTGGGATTTCTCGCGCCTCGCATACATGGACGTTGTCATCATGCAGATTGCCATCGCCGAGATGCTCTCTTTCCCCGCCATACCTGTCACGGTCACCATAAACGAGTATCTCACTCTCGCAAAGAACTACAGCACCCCGAAGTCGGCACGCTATGTCAACGGCATGCTCGATGCCATCGCGCGCTACCTCTCAGAGACAGGACGGATGCTGAAACCTGTGCCTGAAAAAGCCGAGAGACAGTGAGACGCGGACAGGCGGAACAGAGAATAATCATAAACATATAATATAAATCGAAATGACACTGACAGTACTCGCTGCACAGGCAGCAGGAGGTGGCGGCACCTCCATGATTATTATGCTCGTTGTGATGTTCGCCATCATGTATTTCTTCATGATACGTCCACAACAGAAAAAACAGAAAGAGATTCGCAACTTCCAGAACTCGCTGAAGGTGGGACAGAAGATTGTCACCGGCGGCGGCGTGCACGGAGAAGTGAAGAAAGTGGAGCTCGCCGAGCCTCTCGTAGAAGTGGAGGTGGCAAAGGGCGTGGTCATCAAAGTGGAGAAGTCATACATCTTCGCCGCTGCACCCGAGCAGAAATGATGATGTGCCTCTCGTAGCACACGCGACACCACATAACGGCCTTGTCATCACACTTATCGCAGGAAATGCAATGATAATACGTCAGCTATCACATATCTATGTGTCAGTCAGAGACTTCCTGTTGGGAATATTCAACAGGGAGTTTCTGATTTTTTTGTTTTTCCTCGTTCTCAGTGCCGTCTATTGGTTTATGTCGGTCCTCAACGACACCATGGAGCGCGAGATAACCATACCGGTGCAAATGGTCAACATCCCGCGCAATGCCATCATGCTCAACAGCGAGACGGCTGAGCTGCGCGTCATGGTGAGAGACAAAGGATACACCATCGCGGCATATAAATATGGTGACAGGGCGGCGTCGATAAAACTGCCTTTCGCCACACATGCCGTGAACAACGAGAAATGCGTGGTGAGCAGCAGCGACCTGCAGAAACTCGTCTCGACACAACTCTACGCCTCGACGAAAGTGGTGTCCATAAAGCCGCAGACACTCGAATTCCCCTTCAACTACGGACTGAACAAAAGGGTGCCCGTGAAACTGGCGGGGAAGGTGAGGCCCGCAGAATCATACTATCTCGCGCGAGTGAAGTTCAACCCCGAAAGCGTGTATGTCTATGCCTCAAGCAAAACACTCGACAGCATACAATATGTATCGACGAATAAGCTGAACATCAACAACTTCACCGACACCATACAGCGTAAGGTGGCGTTGCAGAAGATGAAAAAAGTGAAGACCGTCCCTGCAGAAGTGACAATGACGCTCTATCCGGACATCATGATAGAAGCCGTGGCAAATGTACCCGTCACAGCCATCAATGTGCCAGAGGGATGCGTGCTCAGGACATTCCCGCCGCAGGTGAAGGTGCATTATGTCGTAGGCGCAAAACAGTATAACACCATTGATGTCTCGAACTTCACCGTCGTCGCAGACTATTCGTCAACAGCAGGAGGCGAACAGAAGAAATGCCAGCTGAGGCTGATAAAGTCGCCGCGGTCGGCACGAAACCCGTATCTCTCAACTACGCAGGTGGATTATCTCATCGAACAGTAACTACCGGCAAAACAAGCGAACAGTGGAAGAAAAACGCAACGCACAGCCGAGATGCGCGCTCACCGGAGGCATCGGAAGCGGGAAAAGCTACGTATGCCGCATAATGCAGAGTGTATGTATCGATGTCTATGACTGCGACGCAGCGGCAAAACGTCTCATGCAGAACGACACGCGGCTGCAGCGCCGACTGTCGGAAGCCGTAGGGAAAGACGTCTTCCCCGACGGAAAGTTAGACAAGGCGGCACTCGCGACATTTCTGCTCGCCTCGCCCGAAAATAACGCGCGCGTCAATGCCATCGTCCATCCTGCCGTTGCCGACGACTTCCTGCAATCAGGACAGCAATGGATGGAGTCCGCCATACTCTACGAAGCAGGCTTCGAGAAATACGTCGATTTTGTCGTATGCGTAACAGCTCCGTTGGAGACACGCCTGAAACGGGTGATGCAACGCGACAATATCACACGCGAGAAGGCGATGGAATGGATAGGCAGGCAAATGCCGCAAGAAGAGAAAGCGGCGCGGGCTCACTTCACCATCAACAACGACGGCAACGAACCTCTCTTGCCGCAGATAGAAAGAATAATCAGAAGCATCGCGCAATGCGACGCCTGACCTTGCCCGGCAACGCCGACGGCGAACCAAGATGTCTGGCAAAGGAATCATAATAACTAAATAAAAAAATAGAAATAGAAATGAAGGAAACAATCTTGGCCATTTCTGGCAAACCAGGACTTTACCGTTTGATATCACGCGGAAAAGCAAATCTCATCGTTGAGGCTCTCGACGCTACAAAACGCCGTATGCCGGCTTTCGCCTCTGACCGTGTGACAAGCCTTGCAGATATCGCTATGTACACCGACGACGAGGATATGCCTCTATGGAAAGTGCTGAAGAATCTCGGCGAGAAAGAGAACGGCAAACAGACGGAAATCAACTACAAGAAGGCGACAAACGCCGAACTGCGAGCATATTTTGCTGAAGTGTTGCCGACCTACGACCGCGACCGCGTTCATGACAGCGACATAAAGAAACTGCTGCAATGGTACAACATCCTCGTCAGCGCAGGCATCACGGACTTTGAAGAGTCTCTGGCGCCGACAGAGGGCGACAATGTTGACGACAGGGAATAAACTGTTTTATATAAGTTGAAAAGTAAACGAGTTGACAAGTTCTGAACGGATAGCGCACATGACTTGTCAACTCGTTTACTTGTCAACTCGTCAACTAAAAAGAATCAACTCGTCAACTATAAAATAAAAACACCATGGATATATTATTTATTATAATAGGTATAGCAGTGGTGCTGCACGGGGCAGACAATCTCACCGAAGGCGCGGTGAATGTCGCGCGGCGGTTCAAGATGTCCGAACTCGTGATAGGCCTCACCGTCGTAGCCTTCGGCACGTCAATGCCTGAGATGTGCGTCAGCCTCGCGTCGGCGCTGAACGGAACGGCAGACATGGCTGTCGGCAATGTCGTGGGGGGCAA
>CALZMB010000115.1 GCA_945788485.1 uncultured bacterium
ATCCACTAATTAATCTATTGATAGTCAACTTTGTTGGCTACTACCGAAACTTGAAACCATTTACTATAAGTAGGTGTGCAGAATTATTTTATATAATCCTTGCATCGCCTACTGCGCATTATCAGCATGTGACAACAGTCGAGTAGGAGTCGCTACACTCCTTTATGTCACATACTGATTATCCATCACTAACCAATACAATTATTGCATAAGATAATTTTGCACACCTACTTACATATTTATATTATATGTCAAATCATATCTTTCGGCTTTTTATATGCACGGTCGTGTCATTGGCAGTCAGCGGTGCCTATGCTCAGCATGGCAACGGCGTGGTGGGTTTCGCAACGTATGATGCCTGCGGGCAGAACGGCGTGACGGGCGGCGGGGCAGGAGAGACAGTGCATGTCTCCACACGGCAGGACCTGGCACGATATGCCGCCAGCGCGGCGCCGTATGTCATCATCATTGACAAGGACATCCGCGGCGGAGGTGCCGACAACCTGCAGGACGAGCTTGAGCTGAACTCAGACAAGACAATCATCGGCGCGGGCGGCGGCAAGATGCTCGACGGCGTGGCGCTCGTCGCTACAGGGAAACGTAACATCATCATCCGCAACATCACATTGCGGAAGGGCAGGATAGACGGCATGGCGTTCCACGGCTGCCATCATGTCTGGATAGACCATTGCGACCTCTCCGATTCGTACGACGGGCTGCTCGACATCACTAACGGCTCCGACTTCTTCACTGTCTCGTGGGTGAAGCTTCACAACCATGACAAGGTGAGCATCACCAACTCCGGCACTTGCCACTATGAGGACTACGGCAAAGAGCATGTCACCTTCGCCCACTGTATGTTCAAAGACAACGTGCAGCGCAACCCGCGCATCGGCTACGGCAAGATGCACATCTACAACTCGTATTGGGAGAACATCTCGTCGTATTGCATCGGGTTCCACTCGCAGGCGCAGGTGTTGTCAGAGAACAACCATTTCTCCGCCTCGGCGAAGAAGCCGTTCTGCAACCAATACACTGACAAACTGCCCTACGCCGGCTTCCTGACGGACAGAGGCTCGTATTTCGCCAACGGCGACCCGGGCAGAAGCACTGACCATGCTTTCGGCGACATAACATACACCCCGGAGGATTTCTATACATACGGCTTCGACCTCATGGCGGCGGATGATGTGGCGGCATCAACGCCAACGGGTGTCGGCCCGCGCGACGGCATAGAGTTCGAGCCTGTTCTCAATCCTGGAAACGGCGCGGTGGATGTGATGCTCTCGCAGAGGCTCACATGGGGGAAGATTGAGGGAGCGACTGCGGCGACGATGTATATCGGAACGTCTGCAGACGCTATGTCACCGCAACAGCCGGAGGATGTGCGTCTTCAGCCCGCTACGCGATATTTCTGGCGTGTCACCGTCGTTTCGGGCGGAAAGGAATACTCCTCGCCCCTCTATACGTTCCGCACCGCGGAAGAGAAGGCTGCTAAACCTTGTCCTGCTGACGGCGAGCAACAGCCGTGGCTGCGCTATCCCTCCGACGGCCGCACATTCTGCACGCCGATGCCTCTCGCATGGAGACAGGCTGCCGACGCGAAGAGCTACAGGGTGTATCTCGCCGCTGAAGGAGAGGACTTGGAAAAGGGATTCTGCGGAGAGACGGACGGCTTGCAGATAGTGCCGGGCAGCCTGAAGACGGGCGTAGCGTACAGATGGCGTGTCGATGCCGTGAAGAACGACGGCAGCGTCGTAAAGGGCGATACATGGACTTTCGGAACTCAGGAGAAGTTGTGGAAAGAGGGGAAGAACGAGGCGGAGAAGATGTATCTCTCGGGCATAGCCTTCGAAGAACTCAACGGCACCAGCTCCGGCAGGAAGAACAGCGTCGGCGACCAAGGACCCGGAGCCGTCTGCGGCACTTGGGGCGGAGCGGAAGGCCGCTACGCCATAGAGACGGCGGTGTATGACCAGACGCTCGGGCCGAACCTCGTCGGCATCGCTGTCAACGGCGAGCCCATCGACGCATGGATGACATCTGACGAAGACAACAAAATCGCCGTGCGCAAGACGCGCAACACGGTGTGGCTGAAGCCGGGAGACGACATCCGCGTGGATTTCGTCGCGGGGCTGATTGACGGCGGCATCAACCAGAGCCGCGCACGCATAGACTATGTGAATTTCGTCGCTACGGCATCGGAGACCATCGAGACTGCGCGCCCTTCCGGCATACACCACGCCCCTGTCTCCACGCCGGGCTACGACTGTGAGTATCTCCCAGTCCGCAACATCATCTTCTGCGACACCCTCGCCACCGTAGGCGAGAAGGGCAGCACGCAGGTGAAAGACAGATACTGCTCGTGGATAAGCCTCTCTGAACAAGCTTTCGTGCTGTACATAAAGCAGACGGCGATGGTGAGGGCTGTCTATCTCAACGCCTCGGGGGAGGAAGAGACCGTCACTTACGAGACGGACAAAGACGCGATGATTGAGCAGCGGATAGAGGCCGAGAAAGACGGTGCTCCGCTTGCTGCCATACGCCTTTACAAGACGTTGCCCGCGAAGACGAGCTTCTACACTCCTGTGCCCGATGCCGGGAAGGACTACCAGCTGATATGGTCGCCCGATGTTGTCTTCAAGGACAACGACGGACTGAAAGGCAACGTGGGGAAGGTGCAGATACGCGACGCCTACGAAGAATGGGTGAAATACTACAACCCCAACGCCAACGAGGTGCAGGCGAAAGAAAATGTGAAGGCCTACATACAACCGGAGACGGACAAGGCGAGCAGCGGATTCATACCCAAGGGGAAAGACGGGAGCACCTTCGCGTATGTCGTCGGCACAGAGAAATACGCCACCCTCTATCTGCAGCAGTGCAGCCATCTCCGCCTCTACTACACCGGCTCTGCCGGCACAGCGACATCTGTCTATGTCACCGTGGTGAACCTCGACACAGAAGAGCAGGTGACATACGAAGGCGACGAGGCGAAGGGGAAGAACACCGCGTCTGCCGTATTCGACACGCAACTGTCGCCCGACCACCGTTATGCGGTGAAGATAATTGCATCCAAGGGCGATATGCTCGTATATGCAATGAAACTATGGAAAGGTGAGCCGACCGCCGTCAACGATGTGATAACAGACACCCCCACACCCTCGCCTCGCTACAACACTGCCGGACAGCGCGTGACAGACGGCACGAAAGGCATCGTCATACAGAGAGGGAGAAAACATGTGTTTTGACGAAAATGGATACATAATCCCAAATCGGCCATTAGACTATTATGTGCTAACAAACTTTCTTTTTGTCATCTGCCTTTCCGTTTCTCGGTTACAATGGAACCCCATTGCGCCCTCAAAACGTAGAGACATCTGTTCAAAAACAAGAGTTGTTATCATCATAACGCTAATGACCAATTTGGGATAATCCGTCTCCCCTGACAAAACAAAAGCAGGAGGCAAACGCCATAGTCAGCGTCTGTCTCCTGCTCATTTTGTCTGTTATGCGGGTTTACAACCCGAGATCTTTCTTGATGGCTTCGACACGCACGTCAGCAGCTGCATTGGCAGCATCGAAATCTTGCGGGCCTGCAAACGGGGCTGGCACTTCGCAATAGAACTTTATCTTAGGCTCTGTGCCGGATGGGCGGACGGAGATTTTCAGTCCGTCGGCGGTGAACCACTGCAGGACGTTTGATGTCGCCGGCATGTCGATTGGTGTCTCTTTGCCGCCGGAGTAAGATACGAGTTTCTGGAAATCTTTTGTCAGCACGACCTCGCTTCCGGCAATGCTCTTAGGCGGGTTGTTGCGGAAGTTGTCCATCATGGCGCGTATCTCTTCTGCGCCGGACTTGCCTGGTTTCACGACGTTGATTGTGGTCTCTTTCTGGAATCCGTATTCGCTGTAGATGTCGAGAAGGAGGTCGAACAGCGTCTTGCCCTGGTCTTTCGCCCATGCCGCTATCTCGCAGATGAGGCAGATAGAAGCCGGAGCGTCTTTGTCGCGTACTTTGTCGTAGGGGAGATAGCCGAAGCTCTCTTCGCCGCCGCCGATGTATTTCCGCTTGCCTTCGAGTTCTCTGATGCGGTAGGCAATCCATTTGAAGCCGGTGTATTCGTCGAAGCAGTCAACGCCGTTCTTCGCTGCGATGCGCGCGATGAGCTCGGAGGTGACGATGGTCTTGACCATGAAGTCGGTTGGCTTCAGCTGCCCGAGGGCTTTCTTGTTCTTGATGGTGTACCAATAGAACATGCAGGCTGTCTGGTTGCCGTTGAGAATCTGCCATTCGCCCTTGTCGTTGCGGCAAACGATGGCGAGACGGTCGGCGTCAGGGTCGGTGGCAACGACGAGGTCGGCATTGAGTTTCGTGCCGAGTTTCATGCCAAGTGTCATGGCCTCGGAGTTCTCAGGGTTTGGAGAGACGACGGTCGGGAAATTGCCGTCGATGACCATCTGCTCGGGCACGACATTTATGTTCTGGAAGCCCCATGAGCGGAGACACATCGGGACGAGGACCCTGCCTGTGCCGTGCATGGCGGAATAGACGATGTTGAGGTCTTTCTGGCGGAGGATGACGTCTTGGTCAACCATGCCTTCTTTCACCGCTGTCATGTAGTCGTAGTCCATCTCGCCGCCTATGATTTTGATGAGGTCGGGATTGGCGTCGAACTTCACGTCTTCAAGTTTCACCTTGTTCACTTCTTCAATGATTCCGACATCGTGTGGCTGGAGCACCTGCGATCCGTCTTCCCAGTAGGCTTTGTAGCCGTTGTACTCTTTCGGGTTGTGGCTTGCCGTCACGTTGACGCCGCACTGCGCTCCAAGTTGCCTGATGGCGAATGAGATTTCCGGTGTAGGGCGGAGGCTCTCGAAGAGATATACCTTTATGCCGTTGGCGGAGAAGATGGCGGCTACGGTCTCAGCGAACAGCCTGCCGTTGTTGCGGCAGTCGTGGCCTACGACGGCAGCGAGGTCGTCGCGTCCGGGGAATGCCTTGCGGACGTAGTTGGCAAAGCCTTGCGTCGCCATGCCTACGATGTATTTGTTCATGCGGTTGGTGCCGGCTCCCATGATGCCGCGCAGACCGCCTGTGCCGAACTCAAGAGAGCGGTAGAATGCTTCGATGAGGGCTGTAGGGTCGGGGTTGTCGAGCATGGCCTGGACTTCCTGACGTGTTGCCTCGTCAAACAATGGCGAGAGCCATTCCTGTGCTTTTGAGCGGCACTCTTGTATCAGTGCTGTGTTTGTTTCCATAAATTATATTATTAAAGATTTGTAATATGTATTTGTATATAGGTATATATGGCTTATTTTCCCACAAAAGTAATGATTTCTTTTTGATTCGCAAAATTTTTGGCAAGAAAATTTCTTGTTATGCCGCGAATTTCGTATTTTTGCAGGTGAAATATTATTATGGGCGCGCGACGGACATGAGGCTGTATGTGTGCCGAAGAATGAATCTGGAGAATGAAAACGGAACTGATACAGGTAGGGAAAACGGTTGACCGGCATTTCATGGCTGGCATTGAGGATTATACGGGGCGTGTCTCTCATTATATGCCTTTCGGCATCACTACAGTGGCTGAGCTGAAGAATACGAAATCTCTTTCTGAGCAACAGCAGAAGGACAAGGAAGGCGAGATGATATTGAAGCTGCTGAAGCCGTCTGACTATGTGGTGTTGCTGGATGAACGGGGTAGGGAGATGACTTCGGTGGATTTTGCAGGATGGATAGAGAAGCAGCGTCATGCCTCACGCCGTCTTGTCTTTGTCATCGGGGGACCGTATGGTTTCTCGTCAGAGGTGTATGCCAGGGCTGACATGAAGATCTCGTTCTCGAAAATGACTTTCTCTCATCAGATGATACGGTTGATATTTGTCGAGCAGCTCTATCGTGCCTGCACTATTATAAAGGGTGAACCGTATCATCATTCGTAGTGTTTTTTTTTTAGTTGACAAGTTGTTTTTTTTAGTTGACAAGTTATTTCTTTTAGTTGACAAGTTGACAAGTTGACAAGTAAACGAGTTAATGGTTTTTTAGTTCGCAGTACATACAACTCGTCAACTTGTCAACTAACAGAAACAACTCGTCAACTTGTCAACTAAAAGAAACAACTCGTCAACTCATTATCCATTATCAATCCCCTGTCAGCTGCCCTGAATTTCCGCTTCGTCAATAACCAAGGGCCTGTTGATGGCGGCATTGAAAGAGATGATTGTCTCTGAGCGGGACAGTCCAAGGGGTTGCAGCTTGTCGTGGATGAGGGTGAGCAGATGGTGGTTGTTGCGTGTGTAGATTTTGATGAACATGTCAAAGCCGCCTGTAGTGTAATGGCATTCAACCACTTCGGGGATTTTGCGCAACGCCTCTACCACTTCGTCGAATCGTGACGGGTCTTTGAGATAGAGCCCTATGTATGCGCATGTCTCATAGCCTATCTTCTCCGGGTCGAGGATGAACTGTGAGCCTTTGATGATGCCGAGAGACTGCAGCTTCTGAATGCGCTGGTGTATGGCTGCGCCGCTGACGTTGCAGGCTCTTGCAACCTCAAGGAATGGGATGCGGGCATCCTCGCTTATCATTCGCAGAATTTTTTTGTCGAGATAGTCTAAGTTATACTTTGCCATGGTGTGTGTACGGTAATGTTTTTTTATTTATTTTCTGCAAAGTTACAAAATAAAACTGAGACGAGTGCGTGAGTTATGGTTTTTTAATAATTTCTGTTGCCGTGTAGCTTATTCGTAAGACGTTGGCCTTTCGGAGAACGGCTTTCACATCGCCAATCACTTTTGCCGGAATCTTCTTGTCGGCTTTCACGGAGACGGTTAGATATTGTTTCTCATCGTCTGGCAGGCGGCTGCGTTTTTTTTGCAGTGCGTTGGCGAGGCTTGTGATGTCTGTTGCCTCTTTGTCCAACTGCATAAGTATAGTGCCGTCAGTGTCATATCCAATGTATAGATATGTGACGGCATATCTCTTCTGAAGTTTCTGCAACTCGTTTCCCGACGGTATGGCAACATTCATGTTGACATCTGTCTGCCTCATGTACGTCACTATCATAAAGAAGAAGAGAACGGTGAAGATGAGGTCGGGGAGGGCGGAAGTGTTAAGCTCCGGGACATTCCTTTTTCGTTTGCTGTTCAGTTGCATGGGCTTTTTTTATAGTTGATAGTTTTTGAGTTGACGAGTTGTTTACCTCCCTTTGGTCAGTGGGTCCAAGGACAAATCTCTTT
>CALZMB010000116.1 GCA_945788485.1 uncultured bacterium
GCCAGCACCGCATCTGGATTTGCGGCTTCCGCAACGGACTGTCGTGCATCACCAACGCGGCAGAGATAGCGCGCTCTGCCGCCCCTGGCATTGCCGGCAACGTGAAGGTTGTGGCGTTGTCAAACACGCTGAAGGACAAGACAGTGGCAGACATCAAGTTCCGCCGCCTCATATACACGCGTCAGCATGCGCTGCTTGCCGCAACATCGGTCGGCCTTGTCGTCTATGACACGCGCCAGCCTCTCGCCCGCCTGTCGAAAGGCGAGGGCGTCACCCTGCACCAGCATGACGCCAACGACACCACGTCGCTGACCAGCTCAGTGCTGAAGACCGCCGTGGAGACGAGCGACGGCAAGGTGTATGTATGCACCCGCGACGCGGGCGTCAACCTCCTCACGTCAGCCTCCGTCTTCGACAAGACGCTGCGCTTCCGCCACTACGACACGCGCCACGGCTTCCCCACCGACTATATCACCTCTGCCTTCGAGAGCGACGGCGCGCTGTGGGTGACATCGGTTGACAATGTGATTGAATGGCATCCGGAGCGTCCGCTGCCCGCCAGCGCAGTGAAGCGCATGACCTACGAGGTGTGCGACTTCTCGGAGAGCAACCCCTGCCAGAGAGCCGACGGCTCGTGGGTGATAGGCACGCAAGAGGGATGCATCGCCGTGAACCTCGACGACCTGCGGCGCCAGAACGTCAAGCCGCGCCACACCTATCCCATCGTCATCACATCATTCACGGACAACGACACCATCACGCTCGCCCCGGACGAACGCTCGCTCAACCTCAGCTTCGCCACCCTCGACTACGGCGGCGCGCAGCACATCTGCTATGCCGTGCGCCTCGTAGGCGACGACAACGACGACTGGCAATATCTCGGCGCGACGCACGACATCTCGTTCCAGCATCTTGAGCCGGGAGAATACACCTTAGAGATACGCTCGACAGATTCGCAGGGCGAATGGTTGGACAACACACGCCGGATATCTGTCTATGTCACTCCCGCATTCTACGAGACATGGACGGCGCGCCTGCTGGCGCTCGCCTTCATCGCGTTGCTCGCCTACCTCGCTTTCCGGCTGTGGCAGTATATCCAACGCATACAACACCAGCAGCGCGAGACACTCGACGCATACATGCAGCTTCTCGCCGACAAAGAGCAGCACAGCGCGCAACGCCACGACGAATACCGCAAGGGACTGCTTCAGCAGGCGAAGGTTGAGGTGCAGAATGACGAGTTCATAAAGAAAGTGGTGCGGCACATCGAGCAGCACATCGGCGATTCGGACATCGACATCGACACCATGGCGCAGGAACTGGCGGTCAGCCGAAGCCAGCTCAACCACAAGCTGAAGCATATCCTCGGCGTCACGCCGTCTGAGATGATACGCGAGGCACGCATCAAACACGCCTGCACCCTGCTCGAAGACAACACGAAAAACATCAACGACATCGCATACGCCTGCGGATTCACCGATCCGAAATATTTCAGCAAATGCTTCAAGGCATCAACCGGCTACTCGCCGACGAACTACAGGCTGAAGATGTAAAACTTTCTCATAAGATGTAAAAACCATACGGAAAAGAACAAGAACCTTGTCCGATGAGGTGTAAAAGCCTGCAAAACCGCACTGAAACAGACGATTTGCAAGTTTTTACACCTCTTTTGCAAAACTCTGCCACCATTGTTGGAGGCAGAATGTGTAACTTTGCAAACAGAAAAAATCAGACAAGCAATATGTACTTTACCGCCTCGGCGGACGAAAATCAATCTTGTGATTGTTTCATCGCGACGAAGCGATTAGGTTATTAATGTAAATTAGAGATTGTTTTTTTAGTTAAGTAAATGAAGTGATTAAAGGTTCAGGCAGACTGGGACAGTCTGCCTGAACCTGTTTTTATGCCCTACTCACGCAGCCGTAGAGAAGAAATGTCGAATTGTAACATTATTTTAACAACCTGCATAGCGCATTTCTCGGTATTATTTCTTATCTTTGCACATTATTATATATATATAATTACAGACAACAGACTAACGACCTAAAGACATGAAGAAAACATTGAAGACCCTCACAGCCATCATCCTTTTGGCATGTTCCGCCACCGCCATGGCACAGCACACGTCATGCTGCGCGACGGCAGAGAGTGTGGCAAGCCACTACACCCAGCTCCCCATCACCCTTCAGCAGCCGCAGCTGCCCTCCATCCCCGACACCCGCGTCAGCATCACTGACTTCGGCGCAAAAGGCGACGGCATCACACTGTGCAGCGACGCGTTCGCGAAAGCCATCGAACACCTCTCGCAGAAAGGCGGAGGACACGTCATCGTGCCCGACGGGATATGGCTCACGGCACCCGTCACTATGCAGAGCAACATAGACATCAACATATCTAAGAACGCCATCATATATTTCACGCCCGACAAGACGCTGCACGCAAACAAGTCGAACAAGACGAAGAAAGCCATCGCGCCCGGCTTCCACGCCTACGACTGTCACGACATCAGCATCACCGGCAGCGGCACGATTGACGGCAACGGCACCTTCTGGCGGCCTGTGAAACGCTCGAAGGTGAGCGATGTGGAATGGAAACAGTATATGGCGAAAGGCGGCACGCTGAGCGAGAAAGGCGACATCTGGTATCCGCACAACCTGAAAGGCGTGGCGAACATGGCGCAGACCGCTTTCAAAGAAGCCGACACAAGGGCCGACCTGATACGTTTTGAAGGATGCCGGCGTGTGCTGATCGACGGCGTGACAGTGCAGAACTCGCCGCGCTTCCATGTGCATCCGTGCTTCTGCGAGGATGTGGTGATGACGAACGTCACCATACGCTGCCCGTGGAACGCACAGAACGGCGACGCCCTCGACCTCACCAACTGCCGCAAGGCATTGCTCGCCCATAACCTCATCGACTGCGGAGACGACGGCCTCTGCATGAAAGCGGGCATCGGAGAGAAAGGACTGAAAGACGGGCCGTGTAAAGACATCCTCATCATCGACAACACAGTGCTGCACGCGCACGGCGGATTCGTCATCGGATCGGATGTCAGCGGAGGCATGGAGAATATCGTGGTGAAGAACAACAGGTTCATGGGCACAGACATCGGACTGCGTTTCAAAAGCAGCTACGGCAGAGGCGGGGCAACGAAAAATATATATATCGAGGACATATATATGACCGACATCGTGGAAGATGCCATACACTTCGAGACGACATACCAGAATCTGCAAATCGGGGTGAACGAGAAGAAAGCGGAGACAATGCAGTTTGCGCCCGAATTCAAGGACATCCACATCAACCGCGTCACATGCCGCGGGGCGGAGAACGCCATCACCGCGCACGGGGCAGAGGGCATGGTACACGACATAACGATAGAGAACTCCACTTTCTACTATAAGAAAAACGCCTCCGACATCGACGACGCGTGCAAGATCGAGACACGCAACGTGACGATGACGAAAGGCATCTGATGTGATTAGTTGACGAGTAAACGAGTTGACAAGTTGACGAGTTGTATGTGCTGTAATCTCAATACTCAGCACTCAAATACTAATAACTCGTCAACTTGTCAACTCGTTTACTTGTCAACTAAAAAGAATCAACTCGTTTACTTGTCAACTATATAGATGTCATATACATAGCCTACAGCTCGTAGAACTTCGTGAACGCCTTGATGCAGAAGAGGTGGTCGGCAACCGAGGCTGTCTCTCTCACGCTGTGCATGCCCAGCACGCCGTTGCCCATATCCACACCGCGCAGCGGCAGCGACGATGCGAGGATGTTGCCGAGCGTAGAGCCTCCCGCCACGTCGCTGTGGTTGACGAAATACTGGCAGGGCACTCCCGCCTCCTCGCAGATGCCGGCGAAGATGGCAGCCGATACGGCGTCAGACGCATACTTCTGTGCCGCGTTGAGCTTGATAACCGGTCCGCCGCCGAGGAGAGGATGGTTTGTCGGGTCGTATTTCTCAGAATAGTTTGGATGCCATGCGTGTGCGTTGTCGGCGCTGATCATGAATGCCTGCTCCACCGCGCGGTAGAGGTCGTCCGCCGTGCCGCCTTGAGCGATGACGAGACGTTCGAGCATCGTGCGGAGGAAGGGGCTTCCGGCTCCCTGCTTCGTCTGCGAGCCTGTCTCTTCGTTGTCGAAGACGGCAAGCACACAGGTATGCTCAGGTGCTGCCTCGCTCTCTCCGGCAAGGAGAAGAGCCTCTAATCCCGCGTGTACCATGGAGAGGTCGTCGAGCCGTCCGGCGCTGATCAGCTCCTGATTCAGGCCGAAGGTGCAGGGTGGGGTGGTGTCGTAGAGATAGAGGTCGAAGTCGAGAATGTCGCCGCGCGACACCTGCAGCTCATCGGCGATGAGCGTGAGAAGCACGCCGTCGCGCGCCATCGCCTCGTCAACGGCAGCAGCCATCAAGGGCAGCATGTCTTTCTGGCGAGACAGCTTCACGCCGTCGTTCACCTGACGGTTGAAGTGTATGGCGATGTTCGGTATGACGAGCAGCGGCCGCTGTATGTGCAACAGCCGCGTCACAGGATGCAGCACATCCTCGCCGCGCAGCACCACACGCCCTGCAAGGCTCAGCGGACGGTCGAACCATGTGCTCATGATGGGTCCGCCATACACCTCGGTGTTCAGCGACAGCATCCCGCCGCGCAGCATCTCGGCAGCCGGCTTGATGCGGAACGTGGGTGAATCGCAGTGCGCGCAAATCATACGGAAGCCGCCGTCGGCGACAAGCCGCTTGCCGATATGGAAGGCATAGACCGACGAATCGTTTTTCGTCACATACACTTTGTCGCCGGCGCGCAAGGCACCGAGCGGAGCTGCCGCGTCCAAACGGAGGTAGCCCGCCTCGTCAAGACGCTTGCATACTGCTGCCGTCGCCAGGAAATTCACCGGCGAGGCAGAAAGAAAATCAAACAGTCGTTGTAGCATGAGTTTTTTCAAGGTGTTGTTTATGACGGCAAAGATATGAAAAACTTTTTACATTACCAAATTATTTACAAAAATTATGCTCATCAGAAAACTATTGTAATAAATATTGTAAAAATACTTGTCTATATAAACAAAAATATGTACTTTTGCTGACAATTTGTAAAACACATAAAAACAAATCACTTAACTATATGCAAAAGATAGAAAAAATCGATGCTTTAGACAAGAAGATATTGAGCATATTATCGAAGAATGCGCGTATGCCTTTCAAGGATGTAGCAGCAGAATGTAACGTGTCGCGTGCCGCCATACACCAGCGCGTGCAGCGGCTGATAGAGATAGGTGTCATTCTCGGCTCTGCCTTCAACATCAACCCGAAGGCGCTCGGCTACAACACCTGCACATACGTCGGCATCACGCTTGAGCGCGGCAATATGTACCGTGAGGTGGCAAAGCAGATCGCGCTCATCCCGGAGATTGTGGAGTGTCACTACACCACCGGCTCCTACACCATGCTCGTGAAGCTCTATGCGCGCGACAACGAACAGCTGATGGAACTGCTCAACGACAAGCTGCAGAACATCAACGGTGTCGTCTCCACCGAGACGCTCATCTCTCTCGAACAATCCATAAAGCGCGAAATACCTGTCGCCTACGAGGACGTGGAGGAATAGCCTCCGCTCCCGTCCCGCTCCCGCTTCTCTTGCCGCTTCACCCTGCTGCCTGTTCCACGCGCTTCCCCCATCTGTGCGGGGTTGGCAAGACAGCAACAGTGTGAAGTGGCATTCTCTTTTTGCAGCTTCCATGCGCATCGCATATCACAACACCATTATCATGTCTGATTTCAACATAGACCATCGTCTGAAACACATCTATGATGTATATCCCGAAGCGCCCGACCGTCCGCTTGTAGGCATCACCTGCGACAGCGGCGGCGAAGACTTCAGCCTGCGCCAGATGTACTGCCGTCAGGTGGAACGTGCGGGAGGCACTCCGGTCCTTCTGCCGCCCTGCGCTGACGTGCGTACGGCCCTGCCGCTGCTCGACACTCTTCATGCCCTCATCTTCACCGGCGGCGGCGACCATAACCCTTTGTGGATGGGCGAAGAGCCGGTGCCGCAGCTCGGCACTGTCAATCCTCTCCGCGACAGCTACGAGCTGTCGCTCTGCCAGCTTGCCTACAACCGCCATCTGCCCATGCTCGGCATCTGCCGTGGCATGCAGACCATCACCATCGCTCTGGGAGGACATGTCTGCCAGCATATCGAGACAGGCATAAAACACAGCCAGAGCGCGCCGAAGGGCGAAGCGACACACTCTGTCACCATCACGCCGGGCACGATGCTCGCCAAGGCATACGCCCCGTATCTGCATCTCAATGTCGATGAAGAGGCACGCCAGAACTCTCTCATGTCCGCCGACGCGCCGATGCGCATATATGTCAATTCGTTCCATCATCAGGCGGTGGACAATGCGGGCGAGCACCTGAAGGCAGTAGCCACAGCCGCAGACAATATCGTTGAGGCTGTCGAATCGGACGAATACCGCAGCATCATCGGAGTGCAATGGCATCCCGAACAGATGGAAGAGGCGGGACTGCCGCTCTTCAGATGGCTTGTCGATGCGGCGCGCCCCCGCCGCGATGCCGTGCGCTTCCATCATACGCACGTCACACTCGATTCGCACTGCGACACGCCGATGTTCTTCGCACAGGACATCGACTTCCTGAAGCGCGACCCGCGCATCCTCTACGACCTTCACAAGATGGACGAAGGACATGTCGATGCCGTCTCGATGGTGTGCTACCTGCCGCAGCCTGGCATCGGCGAACGCTTCTCTGACAAGGTGGGCTTCGATGTTGACAGCCCGTCGCAGTATGCCGACCTCATCTTCGACCGCATCAACGACATCTGCCAGCGTGCGCCGCAGCGTCTCAGCATCGCCCGCACGCCAGCCGACGTGTGGCGCGACAAACGCGAAGGCAGGCACTCCATCCTTCTCGGCATAGAGAACGGCATAGCCCTTGAGCACAACCTGCGGCTGCTGAAGCATTTCAGACAGCGCGGCGTGACATACATCACGCTATGCCACAACGGCGACAACGACATCTGCGATTCGGCGCGCGGCTGCAACACGCACAACGGACTGTCGAAGTTCGGGCGCGAAGTGATAGCGTCGATGAACGAGCTTGGCATCATGATCGACCTCTCGCACGCCGCCGAGACAAGTTTCTATCAGGCTCTTGAAACCTCCGCCACGCCCATCGTGTGCAGCCACTCCAACTGCCG
>CALZMB010000117.1 GCA_945788485.1 uncultured bacterium
ACGTCTCCATCACACGCGCCTGCACGCTTGACGTGTGCGAGCGGAGCAGTATGTTCTTCGTCACGTCGTCGAGTGTTGTCTTCTCCACGAAGAATGTGTCCTGCATGTCTCGTGCGGGATGGTCGGCGGCGAAGTTCATTTTAGTGAACACGTGCAGGTCGTCTTCCACCTCCGGTCCGTCAGCAAGTGTGAATCCCATACGCTGGAAGATGTCTATAATCTCGTTGCGCACAATGGTGAGAGGGTGGCGCGAGCCGAGAGCGACAGGATAAGGCGTGCGTGTCAGATCTTCTGCCACGATGCCGGTGTCAGCCACGGCATTCTGTTCTTTCAGCGTGTTAATTCTCTCTATCGCGAGTTGTTTCAGCTCGTTGATCTTCACGCCCACCTCGCGTTTCTGCTCGGCAGGTACGTTACGGAACTCAGCCATGAGTAGAGAGATAGACCCTTTCTTGCTGAGATATTTCACATAGAGTTCGTCAGTGCCTGCTGCTGTGTCTGCCGAGAGGTTTTCAATCTCCTGGCGCAGGGCTTCTATTTTTTGCAGTATCATGTTTAGATGTACATATTTTGAAAATTCGCTACAAAATTAATAATTTTTCCTCAAAAACACGGTATAAATTAAAATAAAGTTGTAAATTTGCACGAAAATGTTGATGAATACAGGACAGAGAACATGAAAAGAACATTTTATGTCGTAGTGGTTGCTGTGATTTCGATGCTTCTCTCCACAACGGGATGCACCGAGCGCAAGGCGGAGCCTGCCGACACCATTGTTGACAGCACAGCGACCGACAGCATCGAAGCTGACACACTTGAGACTATTCTCGAAGAGACCCCTATGCCAAAGGCTGCAGACGAGCTCTTCGACGATTTCATCTTCAACTTCGCCGCCAACCGCAAGTTACAGATGTCGCGCATAGATTTCCCCGTTGCGGCTTACGAGATGGGCACGAAGACCGCCATCCCCCGCGACAAATGGCACATGGAACGCTTTTTCATGCGTCAGGGCTACAACACTCTTGTCGGCTGTTCGATGCATGACATCGACCGCTCGAAAGACACGAGCGTCAGCCACGTCACCATAGAGAAGGTGATGGTAGAGACAGAGCGCGTGCGCCAATACATCTTCAACCGCGTGCAGGGGTTGTGGAAACTCCAGGAGCTGAGAACCGTGCCGATTTCCGAGAATTCTTTCGGCGACTTTTATTCTTTCTATCACAAGTTCGCCACTGATTCCACCTTCAGGCAGCATTCGCTTGCAGAGACGGTAGAGTTCTCCGGCCCTGACCCGGACGACGACTTCTCGCGCATGGAGGGGTCTATCATGCCCGAGCAGTGGGAGATGTTTGCGCCCGAATTGCCCGAGACGATACACTACAACATCATCTACGGCACGAACAGGACAGAGGGCAACCGCCGCGTGCTCGTCATCCGCGGCATAGCCAACGGCTTTGAGGTTCAGCTGACATTCCACAAGTCAGGCAACACCTACACCCTTGTCAAGCTGAACACGTGACAATTTTCAGAAAAGCAATGAAAGACTACCGAGATTTCGATTTATCAGGACACAACACCTTCGGATTGAGCGAGACATGCAGCAGATACGTCGAATATGCGACACCCGACGAGCTGCGCTCAATCCTACATTCGCTCACCGCCGCCGACATGCCATTGTTTCATATCGGCGGCGGTAGCAATATCCTTCTCACACGACATTTTCCCGGCACGATGCTGCATTCTGCCATCAAGGGCATCGAGGCTGTTGACGACGGCGACAGCTGGCTGTTGCGCTGCGGCAGCGGCGAGACATGGGACGACGTTGTGGCATACGCCGTGGCGCACGACATGTACGGCATCGAGAACCTGTCGCTCATCCCGGGCGAGGTGGGTGCCTCTGCCGTGCAGAACATCGGGGCTTACGGCAGAGAGGCGTGTGACGTGATTGACAAGATCGAGGCGTTGCGCATCGCAGACGCCTCGCCCGCCGTCTTCCGGAACGCCGACTGCGGCTACGGCTACAGGCAGAGCCGCTTCAAGACCGAATGGAAAGGGGCGTATGCCATCACACACGTCACCTACCGTCTGTCTAAAACCTTCACGCCACACATTGACTACGGCAACATACGCGACAGCCTCGAGAGGCGCGGCATCGTATCGCCGACAGCCGCAGACATACGCGATGCCGTCATCGGCATACGGCAGTCGAAACTGCCCGACCCGGCCGTGGAAGGCAATGCAGGCAGTTTCTTCATGAACCCCGTGGTGGAGAAGGAGGTGTATGAGAGAATCTCAGCCTCGTTCCCTGACCTCCCCCACTACCCTGCCCCGTCCGGACACGTCAAGCTGCCTGCCGGATGGCTGATTGACCGATGCGGATGGAAGGGGCGCACCATGTCGCGGGCGGGAGTACACAACCGCCAAGCCTTGGTGTTGGTGAACAAAGGCGGGGCGACAGGGGCTGACATCACGGCTCTCGCCGCAGCAATACAGGAAGATGTGAAACGGACGTTCGGCATTGACCTGCATCCGGAAGTGATATATTTATAGTCTGGTTGACAAGCTGGTTTTTCTGTTGACAGGTTGACAGGCTGATTTTTCAGTTGGCAGGTTGACAGGTTGACGAGTTGACAGTCTTTCAGTTGAGGCATTGACAAGCAGAAAGTATTACGTTTATGAGCCATACCCTACCCTTGACCCTGACTTTCCTCGGGACAGGCACATCCTGCGGTGTGCCTGTTATAGGATGCGACTGCGCCGTCTGCCGTAGCCTTGACCCTCGCGACCACCGCTACCGCTGCTGCGCCCTTGTCGAGTCTGCCACGACACGCATTCTCATAGACTGCGGCCCCGACATCCGCGAGCAGATGCTGCGCGAGCCTTTCAGGCGCATCGACGGTGTCTTGCTGACGCACATCCACTACGACCATGTAGGGGGTCTTGACGACCTCCGCCCCTTCTGCACCTTCGGCGACATCTCTGTCTATGCCGACCGCGAGACTGTTGACGGTCTCCACGCGACGATGCCATACGTCTTTGCCGAGCATCTCTATCCCGGCGTGCCGCGCCTGCATCTTCACTCCATAGCCCACTATCAGGCGTTCAGCATCGGCGACATCCCTGTCATGCCCATCCGCGTGATGCACGACAAGCTGCCCATCACCGCCTTCCGCTTCGGCAGTCTGGCATATATCACAGACATGAAGAGCATCGACGACAAAGGTGTCGAAGCCCTTGCAGGCATAGAGACGCTCGTCGTCAACGCCCTCCGCTTCAGTCCTGACCACCATTCGCACATGCTGGTTGACGACGCGGTGGCATTCGCCCGGCGCACAGGGGCGCGGCAGACCTTCTTCACTCACTGCACACACGACATCGGGCTGCACGATGACGCCAACGCCCGGCTGCCGGAAGGCTTCATGTTTGCCTTCGACGGCATGAAGGTCAGCATCTGAAGCCCCCCCGCCATATCAGATTTCCCCCTCCACCATCCCGATTCCGGAAAAATGAAAGCCATCGACCGCGACATACTCAACATTGCGCTTCCGGCAATAGTGTCAAACATCACCGTCCCGCTTCTGGGACTTGTTGACGTCACCATTGTCGGACACATCGGCGGTGCGTCCACCATCGGGGCGATAGCGGTAGGCAGCATGGTGTTCAACGTGATATACTGGATTTTCGGCTTCCTGCGCATGGGCACCAGCGGCATCACCGCCCAGGCTTTCGGACGGCACGACATGGCGGGCATTTCCGGCACGTTGTTCCGCTCGCTCTCCGTAGGCTTGCTGACGGGTGTGGCCTTTGTCTGCCTGCAGTCGCTGCTGTGGCAGTGTGCCGTTTTCCTCATCCGCCCCACCGCCGACATCGTCACTCCGGCATCGCGGTATTTTGACATCTGCATCTGGGGCGCACCCGCCACGCTCGGACTCTACAGTCTGACAGGATGGTATATCGGGATGCAGGACACCAAGACGCCTATGGTCATCAGCATCATGCAGAACGTGCTGAACATAGCCTGCAGTCTTTTCTTCGTTTTTGTTTTAGGCAAAGGCATCGAAGGTGTAGCCTTCGGCACACTGACGGCGCAATACGCCGGACTGTTCACAGCCCTCGTGATGCTTCGCCGCTATCCCCGTCACGTCGGGGCATGCCGTCGTGCCGACTTTCTTGACATGCCTGCCCTTCTGCGTTTCTTCACCGTGAACCGCGACATCTTTCTCCGCACACTCTTTCTCGTTGCCGTGAATCTCTTCTTCACATCGGCAGGAGCCCGCCAGGGTGCTGTCATACTGTCTGTCAACACCCTCCTCTTCCAGCTCTTCACGCTCTACTCCTACGTTATGGACGGTTTCGCCTACGCCGGCGAGGCATTGGGCGGCAGACACTACGGTGCCCGCGACAAGGCGATGTTCTGCCTGACAGTGCGCCGCCTCTTCGGATGGAGCCTGCTGCTCACCGCCGCCTACACCATATTATATTATACCGGCGGCACGCCGTTCCTCAACCTCCTCACCGACGATGCTGCCGTTGTGGCGGCGGCACACACCTATATGCCATGGGCATGGGCTATCCCGATAGCCGGCATGGGGGCGTTCTATTGGGACGGGCTGTATATCGGCATGACGGCGTCGCGCGGAATGCTGGCATCGACATTCTGCGGGGCGGCGGTGTTTTTCGCCACATGGCTCCTGCTGCAGCCGTCGCTCGCCAACCACGCCCTATGGCTCGCGCTGCTGCTATATCTCGTCACGCGAGGCATAGTGCAGACACTCCTGTTCAGGAGATACGCCCTGAAATGAGATGTGGCAGACGCTCTGACACGCACCATCCTGTCACGGCTCTGCCGGAAAATGTATCCTGAAGCATAAAACCGAAAAAACATGGAAGCACTGTTACAATACTGCTGGAAACACCGCATATTCCCCTCCCCGACATTCACTGCCGCCGACGGCAGGGAGATAGAGGTCATCGACCCCGGGCTGCAGAACTTCGACGCCGGGCCAGACTTCTTCAACGCCAAGATACGCATAGCCGGCGAGACATGGGCGGGCAACGTCGAAATACATACACGCCGCGAAGAGTGGTATGCCCACGGCCACGACCGCGACGCCGCCTACGACAACGTCATCCTGCATGTGGTGCGTTCAAACCCGCCAGCCTCACGCAGCCATACCTGCCGAGAGGAGATGGCGGAATACGGCTCGCTCCAGCCAGATTTCATCTACGCCAACGAGGGCAGGCTGCAGGAATATGCGGCAAGCCAGAGCAAGGTGGGCGTGAAGACCAGCGCAGGACGCATCGTGCCGGAAATATCTATGCCCGTGCCGCAATATATCGAAGACAACTACGCCGCCCTTTCTGCAACCGACGCCTACCCGCCCTGCTACCGCATCATACCGGAACTCTCTCCCGTCGTCGTCACATCGTGGATGGCTGCCCTGCAGACAGAGAGGCTGATGCGGAAGACAGAAGACATCACGAAGACACTGAACCTGCTGAACGGAGATTGGGAGCATACGTATTTCACGGCCCTCGCACGCAGCATGGGCTTCGGCTCCAACAGCGACAATCTGGAGATATGGGCGCGCAACATGCCGCTCAACTACGCCTCGCACCATCGCGACAATCTCTTCCAGATCGAAGCTCTCTTCTTCGGACAGGCAGGCCTGCTGAATGTCGCAGCCGTTCACGAGCGCATGAAACTCGAGACTGCCGCCGACCCCTACTTCCAGCGTCTCTCAAACGAGTATGCCTATCTCTCGCACAAGTTCGGACTGCAGCAGCAGCGTCCGCCGCAATGGAAATTCATGCGGATGCGCCCACAGAACTTCCCGCATATACGCATCGCACAACTCGCGCGCCTCTTCCACGAAAGGCGGGCGTCGCTGTCACAGCTGCTCGGATGCACTGACGTGAGACAGCTGAAAGCGCTGCTCGGATGCGGCGTGTCGGAATATTGGGAGACACACTACACCTTCGGACACGAGAGCAGGCGCAGCAGCAAGCAGCTCTCGGCATCAAGCGTCAACAGCATAGCCATCAACTGCGCCATACCGATACTCTTCGCATACGGGCGGCACAACGCCGACGAGAACCTGTGCCAGCGCGCCGTTGACCTTCTGGAAGACTTGCCTGCCGAGCAGAACAACATCATACGCCTGTGGCAGGAGGTGGGACTGAAAATGCACTCGGCAGCCGACACACAGGCTCTCATACAGCTGAAGAACAGATATTGCGACCGGCGCGACTGTCTGAGATGCCGTTTCGGACACGAACACCTCAGACGCAACAACCGGAAACCGCTCTGACAACCTGCGGAAACGCCATGCCAGACACTGAAAAATGCCTGACGGGAGGTAAAAAATATTGACAAACGGAAATGTTGGAATTAACATTTCGTAACGCACGTTTCGCTTCACAAACGGCGTCTCTTTACCTGCACGGCAACCGAAACAGTATGTTTTGGAGGGCAAAATAGTCAAAGTGAGGATGCAAAACAATATGAATGACAAGGCAAAATAGTCTTTCCCGGCATCCAAGATTGACTATCTTGGCGGCAAAAGCACTATGTTTTGCCGGCAGAAACAATGGGTTTTACACACGAAGACAAAATAATACACTGTATTACAATACTTTATACAAACCGTATAATTCACGCACTGTAGCGCGTCGGGAATCGGCATCACGTTTTCTACGCATTTCTCGCGGATTTGAAATCACAAGACATTGCGTTTTTCAGACTGCAACGACAGACTTTCATACACACTATACACAACCCAAAGAAAACAAAAGAAAAATGAAACAAGTATTATCTCTCATCACAATTCTTCTCCTGACGGCAAGCGTCTCTTTCGCCCAGGAGAAGAAACTCGGCGAGGACGAGCCTTTCGTCCCTACAGCCGAAGAACTCGCGAAATATCTCCCCGAGCTGAAGGCGGGAGACGCCGCTCCCGCACTTGCCGCCCCCGACACACTGGGCAACATCGTGTCGCTTGACGGCTATAGGGGCAGTTACGTCATCATCGACTTCTGGGCGACATGGTGCGGCGACTGCCGGCGCGAGATACCGGGGCTCAAGGCTCTCTACAACGACTATGCCGACGCCAAGGTCAACGGGGTACCGCTGCGATGGCTGAGCTTCAGCTTCGACTTCAACGCTACGGCATGGAAGAACATGCTGCGCAAGGAGAAATTCCCCTGGACACAAATCAGCA
>CALZMB010000118.1 GCA_945788485.1 uncultured bacterium
TGCAGCGATAGCTCGTCTCGTCGAACGACAGCTGCACGCCAAGCCCCTCTGCCTGCATCAGCAACGCGGCGTCGCCCTCGCTGCGCAGGGCTACAACCATCTGCTTCTCTTCGGCAAACGAGACGGTGGCGGTCACATTGATGTATCGCGGCTTCGCCCCTTCAGCCGAGGCGGGAGAGGCGGCGAGGGTGAAGAACGTGACGGGGCGGCTGTACTCGAAGTTGTGCTCGATGTCGAAATCGGCGGTGCGGGCGAGAGAGAGGCAGCACTGGTTGAGCGAGTTGTAGAACATCTTGCCGGCGCTGACGGGCCACCACGCGTCGCCGCGCTTCATGATACGCCCGATGCCGCGCGCCTCTGTCTGCGCGCGGAACGCCTCGCGCTCCGCCTCATATTCAAGGCGCAGCAGCTGCTTCTGCTTCTCAAGCTCAAGTATGGGATTGGTGTAGCTCA
Source organism: uncultured bacterium (assembly GCA_945788485.1). Lineage (GTDB taxonomy): Bacteria > Bacteroidota > Bacteroidia > Bacteroidales > Bacteroidaceae > Prevotella. The sequence continues at coordinate 454 of CALZMB010000118.1, forward strand.
TGTCTTCTGACTGGATTGAAAGGCGCGCCGGAGCGGCTCGTGCCTGCACTGGCGCACCTAAAGAGAATGCAAAAATACGATTTTTTCGTGATACGAGCAAAAAAAGAGAAAACATACCTGCATTTTCAAGAAAAATACGTAACTTTGTAGCCATATACACACGAAAAAATTATATATCCTAAAAAAAACATATACAGAAATGGAAGCAATAAAGAACGCGTTCGCAGCCAAGCTGCTTGCCATCAAGGCCATCAAACTCCAGCCGCAAGAGCCTTTCACATGGGCTTCGGGATGGAAGTCTCCTATCTACACCGACAACCGCAAGACACTCGCCTACCCCGACGTGCGCCGCTTTGTGAAACAGGAACTCTGCCATATCATCAACAGCGAATATCCCGAGGCTGACGCCGTAGCCGGCGTGGCGACCGGCGCCATAGCACAGGGCGCGCTCGTGGCAGAAGAGCTGGGCATGCCGTTCTGCTACGTCCGCTCAAAACCGAAAGACCACGGCATGGGCAACCTCATCGAAGGCACGCTGCCAGAAGGGGCGAAAGTGGTGGTGGTTGAAGACCTCATCTCCACCGGAGGCTCGTCGCTCAAGGCTGTCGAGGCGCTCAGACAGGCCGGCTTCGAGGTTGTGGGCATGGTGGCAAGCTACACCTACGGCTTCCCCCAGGCGGAAGAGGCGTTCAGACAAGCCGGAGTGAGACTCGTCACCATCTCTGACTACGAACACACCACTGCCATAGCCGCCAAGACAGGATATATCCGCGAAGAAGACCTCTCTGTACTCGCTGAATGGAGAAAATCGCCTGAGACCTGGAAAAAGTGACTTTTTTATTCGATTTCAGCGTTACGGACGTCACGAACGATAATAACGTTCCTAACGATAATAACGTTATTAACGACAATAACGCTAAACTCGTCAACTCAAAAAAATACAATGGCAAAATACGAAAGCAAAGTGAACTACATTCCGCATGCAACCGCTGAACAGGTGTATGCGAAGCTGTCGAACCTCGAATCGTTCAAGCCCCTGTTGGAGAACATCGCCACAAACCCTCTCGTCAGACAGAAAATCGAGGAGGAAGGACAAGACCCGAAGATTCTTGAACAGCTGAAAGACGTGAAACTCACTGCCGACACCATCACTTTCCCCGCCCCTATGATCGGAAGCATCACACTCGAAATCATCGAGCGCGAAGAGAACCGCTGCATCAAGATGCAGGCTGCCAACGTGCCGATGGAGGGAAACCTCTGGATTCAGGTGCTGCCAGTCTCGACAGGCGGCGCGAAGATGCGCATCACGCTGAAGGCGGAACTGAACATGATGATGAAGATGATGGTAGGCTCGAAACTGCAAAAAGGCATCGACAACATGGCGGCTGTGCTCGCGCAACTGCCCTATCAAGTGATGTGACGTAAAAAACAAATAGAAATGAAACTCTGGGAAAAGAACTACAGCATAAACAAAGAGATTGAACGATTCACCGTCGGACGCGACAGAGAACTCGACATCTATCTCGCGAAATACGACGTGCTCGGCTCTATGGCGCACATCACGATGCTCAACAGCATCGGACTCATCGCCGACGACGAGCTGCCCGTCCTGCTCGCCGAGCTGCGGCGCATCTACGACATCTGCGAGAAGGGCGAGTTCGTCATCGAAGACGACATAGAGGACGTACACTCGCAGGTGGAGCTGATGCTCACACGCGCGCTGGGCGATATGGGAAAGAAGATACACTCGGGACGCTCGCGCAACGACCAGGTGCTGCTCGACCTGAAGCTCTTCACGCGTGCGCAGCTGAAAGAGGTGGTTGAAGAGACAATGTCGCTCTTCGACGAGCTTCTCGCCAAGTCTGAAGAATACAAGAACGTGCTCATGCCGGGCTACACGCACCTGCAGGTGGCTATGCCGTCGAGCTTCGGACTGTGGTTCGGCGCATACGCCGAATCGCTCACCGACGACATGCTGTTCTTGCAGGCTGCCTACCGCCTCACCAACCGCAACCCCCTCGGCTCAGCTGCCGGATACGGCTCGTCGTTCCCGCTCAACAGGCAGATGACGACCGACCTGCTCGGCTTCGACAGCATGAACTACAACGTGGTCTATGCACAGATGGGACGAGGAAAGATGGAGCGTAACGTAGCATTCGCGATGGCATCCGTCGCCGGCACACTCGCCAAACTCGCCTTCGACGCCTGCCTCTTCAACTCGCAGAACTTCTCGTTCGTGAAACTGCCGAAAGAGTGTACGACAGGCTCGTCCATCATGCCGCACAAAAAAAACCCCGATGTCTTCGAACTCATCAGGGCTAAGTCAAACAAGCTGCAGGCGCTGCCGCAGCAGGTGACACTCATCATGAACAACCTGCCTTGCGGATATTTCCGCGACCTGCAGATAATAAAAGAGGTCTTCCTCCCAGCTTTCGGCGAGCTGAAAGACTGCCTGCAGATGACGGCGTACATCATCAACCGCATGGAGGTGAGAGACAACATTCTGCAAAACAGCATGTACGACGCCATCTTCTCCGTAGAAGAGGTGAACCGCCTCGCCGCCGCCGGCATGCCATTCCGCGACGCATACAAGAAGGTGGGGCTTGACATCGAAGCCGGCACATTCAAGCCCGACCGCGACATACACCACACGCACGAAGGCTCGATAGGCAACCTGTGCAACGACCGCATCGACAGCCTCATGCGCAGCATCGTAGAGGAGTTCCGCTTCTGCCGTGTCGAAGAAGCCGAAAAAGCACTGCTCTCTTCCGCCGAAAGAAAATGACGACCATCAAGAAAATGAAAACCTCTGCAGCGCAAAGAATGATGAAGACGTTGCTGGCGGCTGCAGCGCTGCTGTGCGCCACAGCCTGCAGCGACGGCTTCACATACACCACCTACCCCTGCTATCTCGTCATAGACAACAGCGTGCATCAGAACAACACTCTCGCCGCTGCCATGACAGCCGCCTCGCCGGGCGTCTTCTGCACGATAAAAAGCAACGAGACGAAGAAGAAATATCTCTTCTCGAACAACATGGGACAGTCGTCGGAGACCGCCTTCACCGCCATCGACCTGCGGCAGACACGCAGCATCGGAATGAACAACGCCGTCGTCGTGGGCTTCGGCTCGCTCACGGCAGAGTTCTACGCCTACGACCTCGAATGTCCTGCCTGCTACGACCCCAACGCCGTGCCAAACCGCTCGAAACCGCTGACGATAAAGTCTGACGGCACCGCCACTTGCAACGTCTGCCAACGAACGTTCAACCTCAACACCGGCGGCAACTGCACATCAGAGGCGGGGGTGAAGAACATGACACGCTACAGGGCAAACACATCAGGGCCCTTCGGCACTCTCGCCGTTGGAAACTGACAAACGAGCGAGAGGAGAGCGGAGCTTGCTCCGGCTATCCCGAGCGAGGAGGAAGAAGGCGAAGCCAACTGACAAACGAAAACCTCTGACAAACAAAGCGACAAGCGCTACACCAATCATGCACATGCCCACGACACAGAAACTGAGGACACTGCTCGCAGCCCTCACCCTATTCCTCCCGGCTCTGCATACAGCCGCGCAAGAGATTCCAGTGCTCACGCCATGGGGCACCCCCTACTCGTGGCTGCACAAAGGGCTGAACCTGCAGCTCGACCTCGGCGCGGCGATAGGCTTCGGGAAACACAACCCCTACCGCAACGGAGCATTCTTCACCGATGTCTCTGCACTCTATCTCACACAGTGCGGAGACCCGAAGCTATGGGTGGCGGCAGGCGCAACACTCGCACACACCCGTGTGGCAGGCGAATCGTATGTCAATGCGGCAATAGGAGTCACGGCAGCATATCAGCTCACCGACCGCCTCACAGCCCTCGCCGCTGTCGCCTGCACCACACCGCCGCTCGCCGGCAAGCCACGCTATGCCTGCGCCCCGCCATGCCTCAACCCCATGTCGCCCATGTCGCTGCGCCAGCCACTCTATTTCCGCTCGCCGTATTTCTATCCAGACATGAGGATGACGCCGGGCATGAGCGTCACAGGAGGCGTGGACTATAAGGTCAGCGAGGCGTTCCACATCGGCGTCAGCGCGACATGGAGCGTCGTCAACGACAACGCCGGCTGGCATTGACAACCCCATCACCCTCTCTGAAAAGAATGACATACAACGACATCATCAACCGCATCGCCACAATCTACGACAGGCAAGAGGCACGCGCCATAGCGCGACGGCTGTTGGAAGAGGCGTTCGGCCTCTCGCTGACAGACATCGCGCTCGGTTTGGTGGAAAAGCTGTCTGCCAACGAGACAACACGCTTAGAGCAGATGCTCAGACGACTGGAAGAGAGCGAGCCGCTGCAGTATGTCATGGGGAAGACGACATTCTGCGGATATGCCTTCCGCGTGCGGGAAGGCGTGCTCATACCGCGGCCCGAGACAGAGCAGTTGGTGGAGATGGCAGCGGAGGCAGCGAAACAGGCGGGCGCTGAGCCGCGCATTCTCGACATCGGGACAGGCTCGGGGTGCATAGCAATCTCCGTTTACAGGAAACTGCGCGACGAGGGGCGGAAACCGCTTGTCACGGCGTGCGACATAAGCACCGGCGCTCTCGGCATAGCACAGGAGAACGCTGAAAGGCTGAAGGCCGAGATACGCTTCGTGAAATGCGACATCCTCTCGCCTGACGGCCAGATGATGTTCAACGGCGAAGAGTTCGACATCATCGTGTCAAACCCTCCCTACATCTGCCAAAGCGAGGCACAGACGATGCACCCCAACGTGCTGCGCCATGAACCCCACACCGCCCTCTTCGTGCCAGACGACGACGCCATGCTCTTCTACAGGAACATCGCCGCCATGGCTCGCCGCACACTGAGACAGGACGGGCGCCTGCTGTTTGAGATAAACCGGAACTACGGAAAAGAGACGTCGCGGCTGCTCGCGCAGACGGGATATGCCGACGTGGAGACTGTCAGAGACATCTACGGCAACCCGCGCTTCGTCACGGCACGAAAACAAAACTGACTGACATGGAAGACAAGAAGCAAGAAATCATCTCGCGCCTCGCCGCCCTCTGCGCACAAAGAGAGGTGTGTGCCAGCGAAGCGAGAAAGAAGATAGAGAAATGGGACACGGACAACGCCCTCGCCGACAGCATCATCGACTGTCTGAAGAACGAGAGATACATAGACGAGCACAGATACTGCCGAGCTTTCATACACGACAAGATGCAATACAACCACTGGGGAGAACACAAAATCGCAGCAGCGCTCAGACAGAAAAGCATCCCCGACAACATCGTTTCTGAAACGCTCGCCGAGATTCCCCCTCAGCAATGGCAAGAGATTCTGGACATCGAACTGAAAAAGAAAGCGAGGCAGCTGAAAGGCGACAGCTACGAACGCCGCACGCGCCTCATCCGCTTCGCCATGCAAAGAGGCTTCTCATACAGCCTCGCCGAACAATGCGCCGCACGCATCGAAGAATAAGATTGCGCTGTTTTATATAGGTAATACAAAATGAAAACAAGACAATCAAGATGGGCGTGTATGCATTCCGCATAGACTGCGCCAAGCATATCAGCCGCCTGACGCAGCCGTTACTTTCAGAACCCGCATATAACACCAACCACCGTAGGCGTGAGCAAGGCAGTCAGGATGCCGTTGAGCGTGAGGGCAAGGCTCGCATACGCGCCGACAAACTCGTCGCGCTCCATGGCGGCAGAGGTGCCGAGAGCATGAGAGGCGGCACCCATCGAGAGGCCCGCTGCCATGGGGTTGCGCACATGTCCCACATACAGCGTCTTGAAACCTATCATCGCGCCGATGAGACCCGTGACGACCACGATGGCGGCGGTAAGCGACGATATGCCGCCCAACACCTGCGTCACCTCCATCGCTATAGGCGTAGTGACAGACTTGCTCGCAAGCGACATGACGACGGCGTCTGACGCGCCCAGCGCCTTCGCTATGACGACAACACTCACTATGCCTGCCACACATCCTGCCATCTGCGACGCGAGGATGGGCAGAAACTCGCGCTTGATGGAAGAGAGCTGCAGATAGAGCGGCACGCCGAGGGCTACGACGGCGGGCTTCAGCCAGAACTCTATCATCTTCGCGCCCTCATGATACGTCTCGTACGGGATATCCATGACGAGCAGGAATATAATGATAATGGCAATCGCCACAAGGATAGGATTGAGAAGCGGAGAGCCAAGACGGCGCTGCAGCGTCTTCGCGCCGAAATATACGCCGAACGTGACGGCAATCATGAAATATTCGTTGCTGATGATTTCCTTCATGTCTTTTTATTTCTTTCTTTTCTTTGCCTTTATTTCTTTTCCTTTATTTTGCTGCGCACCTTCTTCTCGCCCTTGCTCACAGCCTGATGGGTCTGCCCCGTCACGATGAGCACGATGATGGTGCTCAGAAGCGTGGCGAGCGTGATAGGGACGATCTCAGCCTTGATAAGGTCGAAATAGAGCATCAGGGCGACACCGGGCGGCACGAAGAAGAACCCGAGGTTCGCGATGAGGAAATCCGTCAGCCCGCGCACCCACTCAAGCTTCACAGCCCCCGTTTTCAGCAGCAACGTCAGCAGCAACATGCCGATGATGCTCGCCGGAAGCTGCATGCCTGTCACCCACACTATCGCCTCGCCGGCAGCGAGACAGCCGAAAAGGATGAAACATTGTCTTACCATATTGTTTTGCCGATAAAAAAATGATTGTTATCCTGAAGAATATTTATT
>CALZMB010000119.1 GCA_945788485.1 uncultured bacterium
ATCCCGGCAAAGCGAGAGCCGATATGAAAGCCAGTGTCGGCAAGGATGACGTGATGCTTTTCGCGGGAGAGATGCTGCCTCGTGACCTGAAACGCCAATTGCCGAAGCAGCCTATCACGCTTCGTGCAAAACTCGAAGGCAACATGCAACGCTGCCGCCTGTCCGATGTCTATGCTGATGTCCCCGCGCTTCTCCGCCTCACTCTCGACGGAGATGTGTGTCATCTTGACCAGCCTGACAAGCTGACAGCCGATGTGAAACTCGACGCCAACGTCTTCGGCAATGGCGGCAGAGTCTCCGGCACGGCACGCTTCTCGGCAGAAGGAATGGCATACAACGCCGCCCTGCAGGCAAGCGGTGTCAATGTCAACCGTTTCTTGCCCGGCAGCGGCTTCAAGAATTTCTCCGGCAGGCTGAACGTCTCGGGCAAAGGGACAGACATCTTCTCGCCTGCGACGCGTATCGATGCCGACGTGGCGGTGGCAAACCTGAACTACAAGCAATGGAACTTTGCCGGAGCAAAGGCAGAATGCAGCATACGCAACGGCAGGGCGAAGGCCTCGCTTCATTCTGAAGTTGACATCCTGAGTTGCGAACTGTCGCTCGATGCGCTGATCAACACGAAACGTCTTGCCGCAACCCTTGCAGCCGACATAAGGAACATCGACCTCCACGCGCTGCGCATCACGCCGTCGCCCCTTTCTACTGGCGTCTGCTGTCACGTTGACATAGACACAGACCTTGGCGACAACATTCTTCTGAACGGCCATCTCTCAGACATACGCATCACGGACTCAGCCCAAGTCTTCCATCCCGACGACATAGCGATGGATGTACTGACGCGCCGTGACACCACCCATGCTGTGGTGAACTGCGGCGATTTCCACCTGCGTGCCGATGCAAGTGGCGGATACCGCCGCCTGATGCGTTTCACTGACGATATGACGAAAGAGATGAAGCGTCAGATGGACGAGCGTATCATCGACGAACTCGCCCTGCGCAGCAAGCTGCCCGATGCCACCCTCTATCTCTCGTCCGGCATGGAGAACCCCATGGCACGCCTGCTCTCACGCTTCGGCTACGAATATTCTAACATCTATGCCAACCTGTCGTCGTCGCCCGTACGCGGCCTGGACGGCATCGTACAGATAGACACTCTGAAGACGCCGTCCGTGCAGCTCGACGAGATACGCTTCGACGTCAGCTCGGATATAGACAACACGAGCTATGTGCTGAAAATCGCCAACGGCAAAGACAACCCGCAATACTGTTTCGCTGCACAGCTCTCCGGCGAGATGTTGGCAAACGGCTCGTCGGCAACATTGACCATCGACGACAAGGACGGCAGGCGGGGCATCGACATCGGGCTGTCGGCGCTGATGGAGGCCGACGGCATAAGGATGAAGATAGCCGAACGCGAGCAGATTCTCGGCTACCGCGCTTTCATGCCGAACGATGGCAATTATGTCTTCCTCGGAAAAGGGATGCGTGTGTCGGCTGACCTGAAGCTGCAGGCTAACGACGGCACCGGCGTGCAGATATATACCAACGACGACAACCTCGATGCCTTGCAGGACATCACGCTCACGCTGCACAAACTCGACATCGCCGGACTGCTCTCCATCGTGCCATATACACCCGACATCACCGGCGTTCTCGACGGAGACTTCCATGCCATCATTTCCGAGCATGACATGTCGATCTCGTCTGATGTGCGTTTGCAGAACCTCTGTTACGAAGGGTGTCAGATGGGCAACATATCATCCGAGATTGTCTATATGCCGCAGGCCGATGGCTCGCATCATGTCGATGGCATTCTGTATAAAGACGATAAAGAGGTTGCGAGCATCGTCGGAACATATTATTTCCGCGACGAAGACTATATCGACGCTGAGATAAGTCTCGACGACCTGCCCATGAATCTCGTCAACGGTTTCGTGCCCGGCCAGATAATCGGAATGGACGGATATGGCAACGGCACGCTTTCGATAAAGGGAAAGGTTTCAGAGCCTGTCGTTGATGGCACCATAGACCTCAGCAAGGCGATGTTCATCTCTGTACCGTACGGAGTGGTGATGACAATCGACGAAGACCCCGTGAAGATTGTCGGCTCTAATGTGCTGTTCGACAACTTCTCGTTCTATGACAAGAACAAGCGCCCGATGGTGATGAACGGGTATTGCGACTTCTCGCAGTTAGACAATATAATGATGAATCTCGGCATCAAGGGCGAGGGCATACAGCTGATAGACGCCAAGGAGACGCGCCGCTCAGAGGCCTACGGCAAGGCTTTCGTAAACTTCTACGCCCTCGTCAGCGGATATGCTGACAGGCTGAACGTGAAGGCGCGCCTCGATGTCCTGCCATCTACAAACCTGTATTATATCCTCCGCGATTCGCCTATCACCACTGACAACCGCTTGAAAGAACTCGTTGAGTTCACCGATTTCCGCAATGACAATTACATCCCGAAGGAGCTGCCGAAGGTTGATGGGATGTCTGTCGATTTCAGAATCGGCATACGCGAGGGAGCGCATATCACATGCTGGCTCAACACCAACCACTCAAACTATCTTGACATCATGGGCAGCGGAGACCTGCGTATGATATACGCCGACGACGCCTTGTCGATGACGGGACGCTACACCATATCTGAAGGTGAGATGAAATATTCTCTGCCCGTTATCCCGCTAAAGACTTTCTCCATATCAGAAGACAGCTACATAGAGTTTGTGGGAGACATCATGAACCCGCGTCTCAATATCACCGCGACAGAGAAGATGCGGTCGGGCGTCAGCGAGAACGGCGAGAGCCGCACAGTGGAGTTCACGTGCGGCGTCGTCATAACAAAGACATTGCAGGATATGGGATTGCAGTTCATCATCGACGCGCCCGAAGACCAGCAGACCGCTGACGCGCTGAACACCATGTCGGTGGAAGAACGCGGCAAGGTGGCGGTCACCATGCTCACTACCGGCATGTATCTCTCAGACACCAACACGTCGAACATCACCATGAACTCCGCCCTCAGCTCTTTCCTCCAACAGGAAATCAACAACATTGCAGGCACGGCGTTGCGGACGCTCGACCTCTCTGTCGGACTGGAGAACACCACCAACGCCGACGGCACGGTGTCGATGGACTATAGCTTCAAGTTCGCGAAACGATTCTGGAACAACCGCGTCTCTGTCTCTCTCGGCGGCAGAATCTCAACCGGAAGCTCTGCATCGGGCAAGACGCCGTCGTTCTTCGATAATGTCGAGGTGCAGTACAGGTTGTCCGACACCTCTAACCAATATCTGCGCCTCTTCTACAAACACGACGTTTATGACTATCTCGAAGGCTATCTCGACCAATACGGCGCCGGATATATGTGGAAACGGAAACTGCAGAACTTCAAAGACATCTTCAGTTTCAGAACGAAGACAGAAACAAAGACAAAAACTGATACAAAACCCGATACAAAAACAAATACAAGTGCAAAAGCGGCTGCTGATTCTGCCACACAAAACCATTCAGAGGCCCGAATCCCGAACGACACCCTGTACAACGGCATCGCCCCGCAAAGTCAAACTGATTCCTCTATCCCAAATTGAACAACAGCGTCAGACATATCATCTCTCTCATGCCGGCGATGCTCGTCGTCATTGCCTGCATGTCATGTTCATCCACTTCCTCGCTCGAAGCGGACGAGCAACTCTACACCGGCATAAAGAAGATAGACTACGGCAGCCACGATGGCGGCGAACATTTTCTTCAGACCCAGGCAGAGATAGAGGCGGCGCTTGCCTGCGCCCCTAACGGCGCACTCTTCGGCTCGTCATTCTATCGCACGCCCTTCCCCTACGGTTTGTGGATATGGAACGCCTTCTCCGACAAGCAGGACGCTTTCTCGAAATGGGTGACAAAGACCTTTGGAAAAGCGCCGGTTCTCATCTCCGACGTCAATCCCGAGCTGCGTGTCTCCGTCGCCGAGACCGTGCTGCAGAACTACGGCTATTTCAGAGGAAACATCAATTATAAAGTAGAGCAAGGCAAGGCGGGCACGACACGGACAGACAGCGTCGCTCGTCCGCTCACCGCCAAGCTCTCGTATGATGTCAATGCCGGACCCCTTTTCACCTTGGACAGCATAGAGTATGTCGGCTTCTCCGACGATGAGATGTCGCTTGTCGCCCGAGACCGCTCCCTCCTCCATAAAGGCGACCCCTTCAGCGTCTCTGTCCTCGATGCAGAACGCAAGCGCATCTACGACGCCTTCCGCAACAACGGCTACTACTATTTCAGACAGTCATACCTCACTTTCCGCGCCGACACCCTGCAGGCGCCGTGCAAGGTGCAGCTGCAGGTATGCAAGGCAGATTCGTTGCCCGGCGAGGCGACACGCCGCTGGGCGATACGCAACACCGTCATCCGCACACGCCGCGCCGTCATGGAGGAGATCACCGACACCGTGCGCTTCCGCCGTCTTGTGGTGGAATACGCCGGCAAGAAACCGCCGCTGCGCCCCAGGGTGCTGTTGCAAGACATGCGTCTCCGCCCCGGCGACACCTTCTCGCAGGCTGCCCTCGACGAGTCTCTCACGCGCCTCACGTCGCAAGGCATCTTCTCTGCCGTGAACATAAACATGAAGCCAGAGAACGACTCCCTCTCTATGGAAATCGACTGCACCCTCGACAAACCATACGATTTCTCCATGCTCGCCAACTATACGCACAAGACCTCGGGCAGAGGAGGTCCCGGCGTCGGAATAGGCTTCGCCAAACGCAACGCATTCAGGGGAGGCGAGGTGCTCAGCTTCAACATCAGCGGCAATGCCGATTTCGCCATCGGAAAGACAGCCGGCGACGCCGCCGCGAACTACGACATCACAGCCGATGTGGCGCTTGAGATGCCGCGGCTGCTGCTGCCAGACTTCATGCGTCCGCGCCGCAGATGGTACAACCCGCCGTCAACCATCTTCCGCGTCTCGTTCGAGACCGTCAACCGCACCGGCTTCTTCCGTCGTAACATCATGTCGGCGGAGATGCTCTACAACTTCCAGCCCACGTCGCGCATCCGCCACACCTTCTCTCCGCTCACCCTCGACTACAGCTACCTTGCCAGCATCGACAGCGCGTACGCCGAGATCATCGCCCAGTCGGCATACATGACGATGGCAAGCCGCGACATCTTCATCCCGAAGATGCGCTACACTTTCAACTATACCTCCGGCAACACCTCCAACCCCATGTCGCTGACGCTCACCGCCACAGAGGGCGGCACATTCACCAATCTCCTCAAGACCATAGCGGGTGAGGGGTGGAACACAAAAGACAAGACAATGTTCAAGACCGCCTATTCGCAGTTCGTCAAGCTTGAGGCAGAATGGCGGAAGCGGTGGATGGTCACGCCGTTCTCCTCCCTTGTGGCACATGCCTTCTGCGGATATATCCGCCCCTTCGGCAATTCAAGCTGCTCTCCCTTCTCCGAACGCTATTATATGGGCGGGGCGAACGATTTGCGCGGCTTCTCTACGCGCTCTGTCGGTCCGGGCAGCCTGCACTACGACGACAAAGAGCTGATGTATATCCTCTCCAACGGCGATTTCAAGATGCTGTTCAACCTCGAATACCGCCCGCGCCTCTTCGGCTCGCTCTACGGCGCGCTCTTCCTCGACGCCGGAAACGTATGGGACCTCTACAGCGACTATGGCGACGACGCTTCTCTCAAGATGAGCCGTCTCGCCAACGACATCGCCCTCTCAGCAGGCGCAGGCATACGCTACGACCTCGATTTCTTTGTCATACGCCTCGACTGGGGATTCATCCTCCATGCTCCGTACGACACCGGCAAGGCGGGATATTTCAACACCCCGTCGTTCAAGAATGCGCAGTGCATCAATTTCGCCATCGGATACCCCTTCTGATCCTTTCTCCTTTTCAACGCCCTCATGCCCCGCGCCCGAGCCGCGGCATCAGCATCCGCGTTCGTCGTCACACATGGCGGTTCTCACTCCTCCATGTCATATTTCACGAAATCCACAGCACGGTTTATATAGTCAATGAACGGCTTTGTCATTTCGAAACGTTCAGCCACTCGTCTCGCAAGCTCCGGACGTGTCACAAAATCATCGTCAACTCGCGACAAGAGGCAGAAACTCTTCATCCTCATCCAGTCGGCGTAAGGCGCATCTGCGCGATACTCCCGCGGCACACGCTTCAGCGCGCCGTCCATATCAGCGACAAACGTTCCTGCCGCTTTTCCCAACACCTCTTCTTTGAACACCTCCCATCCGTCGCTGATGTCCTCGCGCAATATTCTGACAGCCTTAGCGTCATAGCAGTAGTTGCCGGCGGCAAGCATGTGCCCCTGAGGATAGTCACCGCCTCCCCCTGTCCCGATATGGAAATAATAGCCTGCGTGCATCGATTTCTTGCCGCCTTTTGCAAGAAACACCCCGAAGTGTGTCTTATATGGCGACTTGTCTTTGCTGAAGCGCGTGTCACGGTATATCCTGTATGTGCAGTCTCTCAACCCGAGGCCAGCGACATCACTGTCGAATGCACCCACATGATGTATAAGCTCCTCGCAGAAAACATGCCATCGCTGCTGCACTCTCTGATACCATTCTTTGTTCGCGTTGAACCACGCACGGGTGTTGTTTGCCTCTAACTCACGGAGAAAATGCAATATGTCTTCCATCTTTTTCCTTTTTCTGATTATAATTTTTTCAGAGTGCAAAGTTACAGCAAATATTCCAGACGGCGAAATATTTATGACTCAACTTTCGGAAGTAATTAAGTTATGTTTTAAATGATCAGCCTGGAAGGCTGTACTAAGCGAAGCGGTCGTAACCCGGGACATAGTCCCAGGGTCTCAAATGACAGGGCAACTGTCTGGAAGACAGTACCTTGTTATGTATTTTCTGAGAGCGAGGTACTGCCTTCCAGGCAGTTGTTTAGCATCGACTTTCCGAGGACTTCGTCCTCGGTTACGACCGCATTACCTCCCTACGGTCAGTGGGTCCAAGGACAAATCTCGCTTAGTACAGCCTTTCAGGCTGGTCGTTTACCCCACCTTAGTTTACTGCAGCTTGCTTAGTACAGCCATTATTCGCTTTAATTTTGCAGAATGAAAGAAGAGTCTTAACAACTCTTA
>CALZMB010000120.1 GCA_945788485.1 uncultured bacterium
TTTAGTCTCTGGTCTGCAAAACCAGCTAGGGCGGTTCGACTCCGCCACGCACCTCACCGAAAAGGATACAGGCAAACGTCTGTATCCTTTTTTCTTTTACCGCATTTTCGCATGGCAACGCCCTCGTACAACTCTCCGCCCAAATGACAAATCATGATTTGTGCCTATACATTATTTAAAATAATAGTGAGAAAGTTGCATATATCGGCAAAAATATCTAACTTTGCACTCTCAAAACGATAAAAGATAAATCTTTTATGCACAAATGAACAAATATCTCGACATTCTGAAAACCTCCATCACCGGGCTGAACCGCTTCGAACGGCTCCTGCTCGCCGCCATCCTGTGCCTCACCATCATCGGTTTCGTGATGAAAGGCGAGGTGACGTTCAACACGATGATAGCCGCCGTAGCAGCCATTCTCGGTGTCTTCTGCGTCGTGCTTGGGGCGAAAGGGGCGCTCGCAAACTGGATTTTCGGCATCATTGAGGCATTCCTCCATATCTACATCTGCTTCTGCACACATATCTACGGCGACATGCTGCAACGCCTCGTCTATAACCTGCCGATGCAGTTCGTGGGATGGACCAAATGGAAGAAACGTGTCAGACACGACGGCTCGCAGACCATACACACACGTTACATGACATGGGGACAGCGCGCGCTCACCTTCCTCGCCGTCACAGCAGGCACCGTCGCGCTCGGAGTGTTCCTCATCTATTTCGGACCGTGGTTCATCGACACGCTCCGCACCGTCTTCCCCGACATGGAGTTCAAGACGCTGAAACAGAGCTACGACGCGCCCATGCAGCTCTGGCTCGACTCCTTCACCACCGTCATGTCCGTCATCACGATGTACATCTCCGTCAAGGCGTTCGTCGAGCAATGGTATATGTGGCTCATGATCAACATAGCATACATCGCGCTATGGCTCATGAGCGATTCGGAGTTCTCGTTCATGACCGTCGCGAAATACAGCGTCTATCTCATCAACTCGTTCTACGGCATTTACATGTGGAACAAGCTGAGCAAGGAATAATCCCACAACTACACCTATCCCCAACCCTACCGACATGGCAAATACAAGTGACAGCATCATCATCATCCCGACATACAACGAGAAGGAGAACATCGAGAAAATCGTCCGCGCCATCTTCTCGCTGCAGAAAGCCTTCAACATTCTCGTCATCGACGACGGCTCGCCCGACGGCACTGCCGCTATCGTCAAACGCCTCATGGCTGAGGAGTTCGCCAACCGCCTCTTCATCATCGAACGCGAAGGGAAACTGGGACTGGGAACAGCATATATCCGCGGATTCAAATGGGCTCTCGAACACGGCTACGACTACATCTTCGAGATGGACGCAGACTTCTCGCACGACCCCAACGACCTGCCGCGACTGTACAGCGCATGCGCCGACGAGGGATATGACGTGGCCATCGGCTCACGATACATCAGCGGCGTCAATGTCGTCAACTGGCCCATCGGACGAGTACTGATGTCGTATTTCGCGTCGAGATACGTCCGTTTCATCACCGGCTTCAAAGTCAACGACACTACAGCCGGATTCAAATGCTACAAACGCCGCGTGCTCAACACCATCGAGCTGGACAAGATAAAGTTCAAAGGCTACGCCTTCCAGATAGAGATGAAATACACGGCATACAAAATCGGGTTCAAGATAAAGGAAGTGCCCGTCGTCTTCGTCAACAGAAGAGAGGGCGTCAGCAAAATGTCGGGAGGCATATTCAGCGAGGCACTCTTCGGAGTGATGAGGCTACGCTTAGACGGATGGTTCAGAAAATATCCCGAGATAAAAGAATGACACAACACAACAACAAGGGCTGAAAGCCCGATAACACAACACATCATGGACATCGCCATCGTGAAATACAACGCCGGGAATATCTACTCCGTCGTCAACGCGCTGAAACGCATGGGCATAGAACCCATACTCACCGACGACCCGGAGAAGCTGACGAAAGCCGACAAAGTGCTCTTCCCGGGACAGGGGGAGGCAAGCTCGGCTATGGCTTACCTCAGAGAAAGAAACCTCGACAGCCTCATCAGAAACCTCACACAACCCGTACTCGGCATCTGCGTCGGACAGCAACTCATGTGCAGACACTCAGAAGAGGGCAACGCCGACTGCATCGGCATCTTCCCCATGGACGTGAAACGATTCTCACCGACACGGCACGAAGACAAAATCCCCCAGATGGGATGGAACAGCATCTACAATCTTAAATCACCACTCTTCAACGGAACGGCCGGCTACGATGCCAAGAACAAAGTCAACGACAACGACTACGTCTATTTCGTTCACAGCTTCTACGTCCCGCTCCACGAGGAATACACCATCGCGACGGCGGATTTCACGCTGCCCTACTCCGCCGCCATACACAAAGACAACTTCTACGCCACACAATTCCACCCGGAGAAAAGCGGAACGGTGGGGGCTCGCATACTACAGAATTTCATCGACCTATAATATTATGATTGAACTCATTCCTGCCATCGACCTCATAGACGGGAAATGTGTCAGACTGACAAAAGGCGACTACGAACAGAAAACTGTCTATGGCGAGAATCCAGTCGCCGTAGCCGAAGAGTTTGAAAGACTCGGATTCAAACGCCTGCATGTCGTGGACCTCGACGGAGCCAAGTCTAAACATATCGTCAACGACAACGTCCTGAGAGGCATCACAGCCAACACAAGTCTCACCGTCGATTTCGGAGGCGGCATAAAGACCGACGACGACATAGAGAAAGCCTTCGACGCAGGAGCCGCAATGGTCACCATCGGCTCGGTTGCCGTCACACACCCCGAACTCTGCCAGAAATGGATTGAAAGATACGGCGCGGACAGAATAATTCTCGGCGCGGATGTCAGAAACGGCATGATTTCAATCAACGGATGGAAAGAGGATTCTACAGAACCTCTCATCCCCTTCCTCAAGAAATATATCGACATGGGCGTGAAAAACGTGCTGTGCACCGACATCTCAAAAGACGGCACACTGCAGGGACCAGCGCTGCAACTGTACAAAAGCGTCATGCAGGTCTTCCCGACCCTGCATCTCATAGCCTCGGGGGGCGTGTCATCAAACAACGACATCAACGAACTCGAAGAAAACAACATTCCCGCCGTCGTCTTCGGAAAAGCCTTCTACGAAGGGAAAATCGACATCAACAAACTCTGCCTCTGACTATGTCTTTAGCAAAACGCATCATACCGTGTCTCGACGTGAAAAACGGAGAGACGGTCAAAGGGACTAACTTCGTCAACCTGCGCTCCGCCGGCGACCCCGTAGAACTCGGAAAGGCTTACAGCGAGCAAGGTGCCGACGAACTCGTCTTCCTCGACATCACAGCAAGCTTCGAAGGACGCAAGACCTTCACAGAGATGGTCACACGCGTCGCGAAAGAGATAAACATTCCGTTCACCGTAGGCGGCGGAATAAACCAGCTCGACGACGTCACACGACTGCTCAACGCCGGAGCCGACAAAGTCAGCGTCAACTCCGCCGCGATAAAGAACCCGCAGCTCATCAACGACATCACCGCACGCTACGGCTCACAGGTGTGCGTTTGCGCCATCGACGCACGCCTCGAAGACGGCGAATGGATGTGCTATCTCAACGGAGGAAGGGTCAGGACAGAACGCAAGCTCTTCGAATGGGCGCAAGAGGTGGCTGACAGAGGAGCGGGAGAAATCCTATTCACCTCAATGAACCACGACGGCGTGAAAGAAGGCTACGCCAACGACGCGCTCGCAACGCTATCCGACACACTCGCCATCCCGGTCATCGCATCGGGCGGGGCAGGACAGAGAGAGCATTTCAAAGATGTCTTCTCTATCGGAAAAGCAGACGCCGCGCTCGCCGCCTCTGTCTTCCACTTCGGAGAAATTCCCATACCCGACCTGAAAGCCTACCTCCGCGACCAAGGCATCAACGTCCGCCTCTAAGCCCCGCCCATTGCCACCGCGCCCCGCGTTCTGCCGCGGGGAAAACACCCTGTTCAAAAACAAAACCCATGCAACAACTCAACATCGACTTTGAAAAAGGCAACGGCCTCGTGCCCGCCATTGTCCAAGACGCCGTGACAAAAAACGTCCTCATGCTCGGATACATGAACCAGGAGGCCCTCGACAAAACTCTCGCGACAAAGAAAGTCACCTTCTGGAGCCGCTCAAGAAACCAGCTCTGGACAAAAGGCGAGACATCTGGAAACTTCCTCGACCTCATCGACATCAAATCTGACTGCGACAACGACACGCTGCTCGTAAAGGTTCACCCGCACGGACCAACATGCCACACAGGCACAGACACCTGCTGGGGAGAACAGAACATCTGAAATCACACATTATTTATATATAATACAACACAAATGGACAACGAGAAAAACCCGCTGCTCTTCCTCTCGGAACTGCAGGATTTCATCGAGAAAAGACACGAAGAAATGCCCGAAGGCTCATACACCACATCACTCTTCAAAGACGGACTGAACCGCATGGCGCAGAAAGTCGGAGAAGAAGCTCTCGAACTCGTCATTGAAGCGACTAACGGCACAAACGAACGCCTCGTCTATGAAGGCTCCGACATGCTCTACCACCTCATCGTGCTCCTCACAAGCAAAGGCCTGCGCATCGAAGACCTCGCTAAAGAACTGCAGGTAAGACACGACCCCAACTGGCACAAACACTGACGATTACAATATAGGGTGGTTCTATAAATTAGCCTTGACAGATTTCGATTCTATTTTCGAGGTCAAAGTGTAAGTGAGAAAGGGAGCAATGCGGGCATTGTGACCGAACGAACTTACAGTTTGAACCGAAAAGAGAACGAAAGATGGCAAGACGTTATACACTGCTCTGAAAATTTATCTACGGTGGGAACTATGAAATTGATGAGACTTGTCGAATAATTTATAGAACCACCCTACACACCATCAGCCCATCATGCTCATCGACTACAAAAAAGCTACCGTCTATCAAGAAGACAAATGCATCCTGAAAGATGTGGACTTCCATCTCGAAGAAGGAGAGTTCATATACATCATCGGGAAAGTTGGCTCAGGCAAAAGCTCCTTCCTCAAAACCATCTACGCCGAACTCGACATCGACGATGCCGAACAAGCCGTCGTGCTCGAACGCAACATGATGAAAATAAAACGGAAACACATACCGCAGCTCAGACGAGAGATGGGCATCATCTTCCAAGACTTCCAGCTTCTCCACGACAGGACAGTAGAGAAAAACCTCATGTTCGTGCTCAAAGCGACAGGATGGAAAGACGCGGCAGAGATTCAGCAACGAATCACTGAAGTCCTCAACGATGTCGGAATGGCAGAGGCGAGAAACAAAATGCCGCACAAACTCTCCGGAGGAGAGCAGCAACGCATCGCCATCGCAAGAGCACTGCTCAACAAACCCAAAATCATCGTCGCTGACGAACCCACAGGAAACCTCGACCCAGAGACAGCAGAGGCTATCGTCACACTCCTGAAGAACATCACACGCACAGGCACAGCCGTCATCATGTCAACACACAACATTCCCATGCTCGACAAAGTGCCAGGAATAGTCTATCGATGCGACAACGGAACGATGAAAGAGGTGAAACTCTGACAATACGAAAACAGGAAAGAAAAACAGGTAACAAAGACAATAAATATAGAAAGAAAATGAAAGTAATGAAATTCGGCGGCACTTCTGTTGGGTCGCCTGAGAGAATGAAGGGGGTATGCCAGCTCATCACAAAGTCTGGCAAACCGACATTTGTCGTACTGTCAGCAATGTCAGGCACGACAAACTCACTCGTAGAGATTTCCAACTATTTCTACAAGAAAAACCCGGACGGTGCACACGACATCATCAACCAGCTCGAGAGAAAATACATGCAACACGTCGAAGAGCTCTACACCGACCAGAACATCAAAGCCGAGATAACCGAACTCCTCAAAGAGAGATTCCAGTATCTGCGCTCCTTCTCCAAAGACACGTTCACCAGCTTCGAAGAAAGAGCCGTCGTGGCACAGGGAGAAATCCTATCTACAAACATGGTCACCGCCTATCTAAAACAGCAGGGCATCAAGGCATTCCTCATTCCTGCTCTCGACTTCATGAGAACGGACAAGAACCAAGAGCCGGACATGATGCATATAAAACTGCACATCAACGACATTCTGCGACGCGAAGAAGGCTATCAAATCTACATCACACAGGGCTTCATCTGCCGAAACGCATACGGAGAGATTGACAACCTGCAGCGAGGAGGCTCAGACTACACAGCGTCTATCATCGGAGCGGCCATTCAGGCTGAAGAGATACAGATATGGACCGACATCGACGGCATGCACAACAACGACCCGCGCGTCGTAGAGAAGACCGAGCCGGTACACCAGCTCAACTTTGAAGAGGCGGCGGAACTCGCCTACTTCGGAGCCAAAATCCTACACCCCACTTGCGTACAGCCAGCAAAGAACGCAGGCATACCCGTCGCGCTCAAAAACACCATGGACCCCGACGCTGAAGGAACCATCATCAACAACGACCTGCAACGCGGAAAGATAAAAGCCGTGGCGGCGAAAGACAACATCACGGCAATAAAAATAAAATCCTCGCGTATGCTGCTCGCTACAGGGTTCCTGCGCAAAGTCTTCGACACCTTCGAAGAGTTCAACACACCCATCGACATGGTATGCACCTCAGAAGTGGGAGTGTCAATGTCAATCGACAACCCCAAGAACCTTGACGCCATCGTAGATAAACTGAAGAAATACGGCACAGTCACCGTTGACCGCGACATGTGCATCATCTGCGTCGTCGGAGACCTCGACTGGGAAAACCTCGGCTTCGAGACACTCGCGACAGAGGCGATGAAGAACATACCCGTCAGAATGATCTCATACGGAGGCTCTAACTACAACATATCATACCTCATCAGAAGCGCAGACAAGAAACAGGCGCTGCAGAACCTCTCCAACGTCCTCTTCTGATAAAGGTGGGTTCTATAAATGCGCTTTGTCAGATTTTGAGATTGTTTTTGAGGA
>CALZMB010000121.1 GCA_945788485.1 uncultured bacterium
GACTCTGTCTGGATACAGGTGGCGCGCGACCAGCAGACCTTCGGCTGGATTCACGAATCGTCGCTCATCCCGTTTGTCGTACCTGACGACCCCATCTCGCAGTTCATACTCTTCTTCTCTGACGTACACCTCCTCTGGACACTCGTCGCGATTTGCTCCATCCTCGTCGCCTACACCCTGCGTTTCATCACGCGCCGCGGCGCGCGCATCGTCCTCATCAACGACATACCCTCGTTCTATCCCACGCTCCTCATCATCTTCCACTCGCTCGCCGCGACAGTCTATTCCTCCATACAGCTCTTCGCGCCAGAGATGTGGCGGCATTTCTACTACTATCCCACGCTCAATCCTTTCGACGTGCCCCCGATGCTCGGCTTCTTCCTCGCACTCGTCTGGTCGCTGCCCATTGTCGGCGTCGCCACCATAGATGATGTCAGCCGCCACCTGCCCGTTGAAGACGCCATCCTCTATCTCTGCGGACTGGCGGCAGTCTGCCTTGTCGTCTATGCCCTCTTCAGCGTCACCACATTATATTATATAGGCTATCCGCTGCTCCTCCTCTTCATCATCTACAGCGTCCGCACATTCTACCGCCACCGCCGCCTCGTCTATTTCTGCGGCCGTTGCGGCAAAGCCATCCTCCAGAAAGGCCGCTGCCCCCACTGCGGAGCCCTCAATGTCTGATGCCATGCGCCAGTGTCCCTTTTATCAAAAATAATGTTAAACCCAAGCGCAAATCCAATATATACAAAAAAATATTCTTAATTTTGCACAACCCCTGTATTCTTCGACCAGGTCGAAGAACACCCAAACCAAATCCAACCCCAACCCCGCCATGACACTCATCATCGCCCTCATAATGCTATTGGCGCTTGTGCTCATCGCCTTCTCGCCGCTCACCTCAGTCAACAAGGCCGCCGTAGCGATGTTCGCCGGCACCCTCGGCTGGGTGCTCTACGTCTGCTTCGGCTCTGACTTCGTCATGGCTCAACACCCCGCCGACTATCTCGACTTCCTCTCCGGCACCAAAGCCAACAGCGTCGCCGTGAAAGAGTATATCGCCTCGAACATCTTCATACGCTATGTAGGCAAAGCCTCTGAAATCGTGCTCTTCCTCATCGCCACGATGACCATCGTAGAGATTCTCGACAGCAACGGCTGCTTCGACTTCATACCCCAATGGATAAAGACGCGCCACAGCCGCCGCCTGCTCTGGACCACCGCCCTCCTCACGCTCCTCATCAGCGCCAACCTCGACAACCTGACGACGGCGATGATGATGCTCGTCCTCATGCACAAGACACTGCCTGACCGACGCCACCGAGC
The DNA here is from genome assembly GCA_945788485.1 of uncultured bacterium. GTDB lineage: Bacteria > Bacteroidota > Bacteroidia > Bacteroidales > Bacteroidaceae > Prevotella. Next base: position 1,327 of record CALZMB010000121.1, read on the forward strand.
TGTCTTCGGCTCCGTCATCGTCCTCAGCGCGAACATCGGAGGCGCGCTGACCGTCATCGGCGACTACAACGGACTGCTGCTCTGGCACATGGGAGCCGTCACACCCAGCCATTTCACCGCCTGGATGGCATTGCCCTGCCTCGTGGCGTGGGCAGTACCCACAGCCCTCATGGCACGCAAGCTGCCCGAGCGCGTCACACTCGAGAACATGGCGCTCCCTTACCGCGGCGACGACACCAACCTCACGCTCTGGCAGCGCATCTCGCTCTTCTTCTTCAGCATCGGCGGACTGTGGTTCATTCCCACTTTCCACGACATCACCAAGCTCTCGCCATTCGTCGGCGCGCTGTGCGTACTCTCACTCCTCTGGATAGTCAACGAGGCGTTCAACCGCAACATCTCCCATGCCGGCGACATGATACAACGGCGCAAGCCGCGCGCCTTCCAGCATGGCATACTACAGTCGCTACTCTTCGTCATGGGCATCATGCTCATCATGGGCGTGATGGTCGAGACAGGAGCCGGATTGTGGTTCGGAAGTCTATGCGTAGAGAACCTCGGCGAGCTTTGGACCATTGTCGTCGCTCCACTCACGGCAAGCATCGTCAGCCTCGCCCTCGACCCCTTCGCGACAGCTGCCACATTCTTCTCGTTCCACGGCATTGCCGAAACAGGACACCTTGCCCAGAACGGAGAATACTGGATTTCAATCGCCTACGCCACAGCGGTGGGCAGCACCATCTTCGGCATATCCCTCAGCGGCCTCGCCCTCTTCGCAATGAAGAGCACCACACCCGGATGGTATGCCCGGCATTTCGCGCCGAAGGTGCTGCTCGGAGCCTTGCTCGGCCTCGCCATCCTCATTGCTGAGGCGGTCTGCTTCTGACATCTTAGCACATCAACCGTATCACCAACAACACAACTATAAAGAAAGGACAACACCATGGCAAAAATCAAGACTATTGGCGTCATGACATCCGGAGGCGACGCGCCGGGCATGAATGCCGCCATACGCGCCGTCACACGCGCCGGCATCTCCCAGGGTTTCAACGTGAAAGGCATCTACCGCGGCTACGAAGGCCTCATGAACGGTGAGATAAAGACCTTCACAACCGAGAACGTCTCGGGCATCATCGGCATGGGCGGCACTATCCTCAAGACGGCGCGCTCAAAAGATTTCCTCACCGACGAGGGTAAGCAGCGCGCCTACGAGAACCTCGTCAAAGAGGGCATCGACGCGCTCATCGTCATCGGCGGAAACGGCTCGCTCACAGGCGCGATGGAGTTCGCGAAGGCGTTCGACGTCTGCTGCATCGGACTGCCCGGCACCATCGACAACGACCTCTACGGCACGGACAACACCATCGGCTACGACACCACGATGAACACCATAATGGAATGTGTTGACCGCATTCGCGACACGGCGCAGTCGCACGAGCGCATCTTCTTCGTCGAAGTGATGGGCCGCGACGCCGGCTTCCTCGCGCAGAACTCCGCTATCGCCTGCGGCGCGGAGGCTGCCATCATCCCAGAGGAATCAACCGATGTCGATCAGCTCGCCGAGTTCATGAAGCGCGGCATACGCAAGTCAAAGAAATCGTGCATCGTCATCGTGTCCGAGTCGCCTAAATGCGGCGCGTTGTACTATGCAGACCGTGTGAAGAACGAGTTCCCCGATTACGACGTGCGCGTCTCTATCCTCGGACACCTGCAGCGCGGAGGCTCGCCGACAGCGCGCGACCGCATTCTCGCCAGCCGCACCGGCGTGGGAGCCATCGAAGCCATCATGCAGGGGCAGCGAAATGTGATGATAGGCGTGCGCAACAACGAGGTGGTCTATGTGCCGCTCTCTGAGGCGATACGCTCTGACAAGCCGTTCGACAAGAAACTCATCACTGTGCTCGAGGAACTGTCGATTTGATTTGTATTTTAAAAAATAAAATAAAAAAAAAGCCACGGAAGGAATCTGCCTTCCGTGGCTTTTGATGTGTTGTGGCTTCATCTATTGTCGTTGATAACGATAATAACGTTCATAACGTGAATAACGTTCATAACGTTCGTGACGTGAATAACGTTCGTGACGGTTTTCGTTCAAAGCATGTCCAGGAACTCCGCCCGCCGCTTTTTCTCAGCCATCTCTTGCTCATAAGCCTGGTCGATGGCTTTGTCGCGCATGGTGTAGGCTGAGAGCTGCATCTCGTCGCGGTTCTCGATGATGATGAGCCTCGCGTCTTCTTCGCCCTGCTGCATCAGACGTTTCGCCGCCCGCGCCATGGCGATGACCGCCTCGTCTGTCTCGTCTGCCGTGAACTCGTCAGCCCTGCGGCAGCAGATGATGACGCGCCCCGACACGATTTTCTTCTCCGGCGTGAAAGCCGCCTTAGGGTAGAGCGGCACCCGTCTGAACACGAGCCACGGCATGAGGATGGTCTCGCCCCGGTATGCAACCAGCTCTTCCGTCACTTGAAGGCGGTATTCGCCCGGCGGCAGCAGCTCGTCGAAATGCTTAATCACATAGATTATGTCTTCTGCATAGCCTGCCTTCTCGCCTTTGTCTTTGCCCGTAGACATTCGCTGCTGGCATATCTGTATAATAAAGAGATTGTCAGCATTTTTTTTTTTTTTCTTTTGTGTTTTCAGATTTTCTTTGTAATTTTATGGCGTAAATACAAGAAAGGAGAAACGATTATGAGAACGACAAGGCATAGCCATGCATGGCGTGATTATCAGTTGTCTCTGGAAGTGATGGCAATGACTTTTGATGAGCGTAAGGATTTGGGAGACAACTACAAAGAAGACTATGCCAGACACCAGATAGACAAATCACTATGAAAGTGTTTATAGACACGAATGTTATAATCGATTTTTATGCGCAAAGGGAGAATTACACCTAAGGGAGCAAGACGCAAGTTTTTCTCCCTTTTTCTTTTGTGTTTTCGTTATTTCTTTGCAACGGGGGAGCTTCGGCCTGGCCAAAGAATGCGGGGGTTAGCCGGGGGTGCTGGGGATGTAGTCTGTCTGCTGTTCGACGTTGTAGTTTGACGTTATGATGCTGTTGACGAGCTGGGGCTTGTCGCCGTGGTCGTTGTAGAAGTCGAGGAAGATGATGCCGAGCTGGGTGTATTGTTTCTGCTCTATGGTCTCGCGGAGCGTGGGGTTCATTGGTTTGCGTATGTTTGCCGCGCCCCATGCGGTGTAGTAGGGCTTATGGTGGCGGGGGTCCCACGCGATGGAGTTGAACGTGATGTACCAGAGCGTGGGGTCTTCGTTCTCGTATGCCTCGCGCAGATGGTGCGCCACGATTTTCGCTTTGCGCCAGGTTTTGTGTTCTCGGTAGATGTCTTCGACGCGGAAGCCGTTATGGGTGAAGACGGCATTGTCGGTGAACTGCAGGTGTTTCCCGACGGGGCAGTCTTTCTGCCTTTTGATGACGAGGATTTTTCCGCGCGCCTGCTGCAGGGGCGTGACGGCTGAGAAGTGTTCGGTGATGCGGTGGCGGTATGGCTTGAGTATGTGCGTGAGGCTGTCTGCCATGGCTTTGTCCCAGTGTGCCCCGGTCTCGTCGCTGCCGATGAGCAGGATGACGAATTCGGAGGGGTTGCGCGTGAGGAAGCTGTCGATGTCGCGCATTGTCTGTTCGAGGCCTTCGCGGCATGTGATGGTGTGTCCGAAGCGCATGTCGCGTTTGAGGCGTATGTCGAAGGCTCGTATGCCGTCGGCAAGCTGTTCTGCGATGGGGAAGTTCTGTGTGTGGGCTGTGCTGGTGACAGGCGATTCGGGCATCGATGCCGAACCGGCGTCGTGTGTGCCGGGTATGGATAGGCGTCCGATGATGCGGCGTCCGTTGATGTGTTGCATCCAGTTTGCGGTTGACGCTCGCCGTGGCGTGATGTAGATGTCGAATTGTTTTCCGCGCGCGTCGCTTTCGATATACACTCTTGCCTGTCTGCCGTTGACGTTGGCGTTGCCCATGATGCTTGCGGTGGAGCGTGAGTGGAATCCTGCGGCGGCGAGCTGGAAGAAGCTGTCTGCTTCTCTGCCATGGCAGATGTAGAGGCTGTCGATGGTGAGGGGTACGGGTTTTGATGTGCCGAAGGTGTGGCTTCGGAGGTAGAGGGTGAGTCGTCCGCAGAGGGCGTAGTGCAGGAGTTCGGGGTAGCGGTTCATGGTGTTCTGGCTTTGGTCGAGGCGTGCTTTCCACCAGTTTGCTGTCCGGAAGCTTTGCTTGTGTCCGGCGTGTAGGGTGAGTTTCCCGTCTTCGGACAGTGTGAGTGTTGTGCCGGCTGTGAGGCGTCCGTCTGAATCGCCTCCCGGCGTGATGTGTCCGTCGATGAGTTCGTAGCGCCCGTATTGTCCGTCGGGACCCTTGACGAGGTCGCATCCGTGTATGTTGAGGTTGAGGAGGTCGGCGTGGTAGATGGTGCGCCGGGGCGAGGGGGTGTCGTTGTGTATGTTGCTCTGGGGCATGGTGTCGCGCATCTCTTCTATCTGGCTTCTGGTGAGGGCGGTGTTGATGTAGGCGTGGCGCAGCTCGCCGTCGTGGCGGTAGATTTTTTTTCTGCCGAAGCAGTAGCCGGCGTAGGCTACGACGCTGCCGTAGAAGTTGCGGATAGTGAGGTTGTGCCGGTTGTAGAGGTATGCGTTGGCGTTGGCGTTGACGCCGAAGCGCCAGCGGTTGTGGTTGTAGGTGAGGCTGGCGCGTGCGTAGGCATTGGAACCGGCAGACGTGTGTTTCATGTTGACGGTGAAGAGGTCTGGTATGAGCTGTTTGATTGAGAGAATATGGTCTCGGTATTCCTGGCTTTGTATGTCAATTTCTCCGTCACGTATGAGCTGCTGAATCCGTGGGAGGTAGGGATTGAGATTGGTGCATATCTCGTTGCGGAAGCGGTACTGGTAGCTGTCGTGGTTGTCTGTCGTGAGGCTTTTGATGCTTGGGGAGATGATGAGCGATGTGCCGAGCAAGAGGCGTCGTGAGAAGACGATGTTGAGGGCGTATCCGAGTTGGAGGTGGTAGTCGTCGATTGTAATGTATGACGGTATGGTTGATTGTCCTATTGCTCCTGCCACGGTGTTGAGTGTGCCTTTGTCGTTGACGAAGAGGTCTGTCATCTGCTCTGCCGTGCCGTTGAAGCTGTCGTATCCTTTTCTGCGTGCTGCGTAGTCCATGAAGGTGTCGCTGATGCTGTTGCGCAGTTTCTGGTGTGTGTAGCCGATGCCAATGACGGGCGAGCCGACGGTGCGCAGTTGTATGGCGCCGTTAGAGAAGGCGGATGGGTTGGAGTAGCGACGGTGGTTGGTGAAGATGTTGATGTTGATGCCGGTAATGTCGTATCGCACGTCGTCGCCAATGGTGTATTGTCGCGTGATGTCGTCGAGGTGTGGAATTTTGTCTCCTATGCCTTCAATGTTGAGTTTCTCAACCATGAAATCTCCTCCTGTCCTGCGTCGTATGATGTCAATGTTGGCAAGGTTTGAGTTGAGGGTGATGGTGAACTCATTCTTGCGTTTGTTGTCACTGGCGGCGTTGAGGTCGATGGCGAAGCCGTATGACAGGAATTTGTATTTGAACATGAGACCTGTCTTGTTGCTGACCTTTGAGCGCATGGCGAGTTGCACGCCGTCGAAGTCGAAATTGAGCCATTCGCATGAGGAAGTGTTCTGCAGCTGTATGGCGGCGTCGTAGAATGACGGCACGGCGTAGCGTGGGTCATAGTCGG
>CALZMB010000122.1 GCA_945788485.1 uncultured bacterium
ACCATTGGTAGCCTTTTGCACCACCATTGGTAGCCTTTTGCACCACCATTGGTAGCCTTTTGCACCACCATTGGTAGCCTTTTGCACCACCATTGGTAGTCTTTTGCATCATCATTAGCAGTATTCGTCATCGCCATTCAGTATCTTTGGCGCGGCAGTTTCGTGTGCCTTGCGGCTGCAAGGATTGGTTGCAGGTGTTCGGAACAGGCAATCTTGATGAGTGGCTATGGTTTTGCTGATTATGTGACAATATATTGCGGCAGTAGGATAAAATTTGCTTTTTTAGCCATATTTGTCTAAATGATAGGATTTTTATTGTTTTCTTTTGTTTTCTTTGCCTACCTTTGCAGGCATAATGAACCCAATATCAGAATAGATTGATGATAAAAGACTATTGCAAGACTGCCATCATTGCCGGCGAGCGTGAAGTGAGCTACAAGGAGATGCTGAAGCGCATTGAGCTGTTTGCAGCCGAGACGGAGATGGGGGAGGGTGACCGCACGGTCATCTTCAGTGAGAACCGCGAGGGCTGGATTTATGCCTTCTTCTCTGTGTGGAACAACAAGGGCATCGCCGTGCCTGTCGATGCCACTTCGACGGTGGATGATGTGGCGTATATTCTGAACGACTGCCATCCCCGCCATCTGTGGTGTTCGGCTTCTCATGCCGACACGGCTCGCAGTGCTGCCGAGAAGTCGGGTGTTGACGTCTCGTTGCACATCATTGATGATTTTGAGGATGCCGCTGTTGACGACGGCGCGCTGAAGCCGTGTTCGTGGGCTGACGAGGACGCTACATCGCTGATTATCTACACCTCTGGCACAACGGGTTCGCCTAAAGGCGTGATGCTGTCGCTCGGGAACCTGTATGCGAACATCCGCGGCGTGTGCGACGGAATCCATATCTTCAACGAGAACCGCCGCGCGCTGATTCTGCTGCCGGTGCATCACGTCCTGCCTCTCATGGGCACTGTCGTGGCGCCTATCATCATGGGCGGCGGCGTGGCTATCTGTCCGACTATGTCGGGTCCGGACATCATGGCGACGTTGTGCCGCGGCAAGATAGCCATTTTTGTCGGCGTGCCTCGTCTGTGGCAGACGTTGTACAACGGCATCATGAAGAAGATAGAGGGGAGCGCAGTGACGCGTATGCTGTTCGCGATGTGCAAGAAGGTGCGCAGCCGCCGCCTCTCGCGCCTTGTCTTCTCGTCTGTCCGCAAGAAGATGGGCGGGCATATCGATTTCTGCGTCAGCGGCGGCGCGGCTCTTGACCGTGACATCAGCGAGGGCTTGCAGGCTCTGGGCCTTGATGTGCTTGAGGGCTACGGCATGACGGAGACGGCGCCTATCATTTCTTTCACGCGTCCGGACGACATCATCCCCGGATGTTGCGGCTTGCCTCTGCCGGGTGTGGAGTGCAAGATTGTCGATGGCGAGATATGCGCGAAGGGCCCTAACTTGATGAAGGGCTACTACAACCGCCCCGAGGAGACTGCCGCGGTGATAGACAGCGACGGTTTCCTGCACACGGGCGACCTTGCGCGCTTCGACGAGAAGGGGCGTGTGTATATCACGGGCAGGACGAAAGAGATTATCGTTCTCTCTAACGGCAAGAATGTGCAGCCTTCGGAGATTGAGTATAAGATTGAGAAATACGACACTCAGGTGAAGGAGGCGGCTGTCGTGCAGGACGGCGACATGCTGCGTGTCATCATCGTCCCGCAGGAGAGGTGGGCTGCCGGACGCGGCGACGAGGAGCTGGCTGCCGCGCTGAAGCGTGAGGTGCTTGAGCCGTATAACTTGACTGTGATGAACTACAAGAAGCTGATGTCGGTCTTCGTATATCATGGCGAACTGCCGCGCACGCGGCTTGAGAAGCTGCAGCGGTATAGGCTGAAGGACATCATCGCGAATGGCAGTCAGCCGGAGAAGAAGGCGACAAAAGAGGTGGACGAGTGCCTGACGCAGGAGTTTGTCATCCTGAAGGAATATATCGAGCGCGAGAAGGGTGTGCCTGTCAGCCGCTCGTCGCACATCGAGACAGACCTCGCCTTCGATTCGCTCGACCGTGTGGGCCTGCAGGGGTTCGTAGAGCAGACGTTCGGCATGCAGCTGAATGCTGACAGCATGGTGTCGTTCAATAACATCGGTGAGATAGCCGACCATATCGCTGCTGAGAAGACGAAGATGGAGGTTGAGGACACTGACTGGCATACGATTCTCTTGAATCACAGAACGGAAGACGTGAAATTGTCAACATCCTCGCTCATAGCCCTTTGGGCCCGCCTGTCCAAATGCTTCTTCAAGATGCACAACAGTCTGAAAGTTGTCGGTGCGGAGAATATACCTGAGAATGGTCCGTTCATCATCGCGCCCAACCACCAGAGTGTGCTCGACGGCCCGCTGACGATGGCGGGCATGAGATGGGGTCAGGTGTCAGACTGTTTCTTCTATGCTACGGAAGACCATGTGCAGGGCGCGGTGGTGAGATTCCTCGCCAAGCATCATAACATCGTGGTGATGGAACGCCGCAACCTGAAGTCGTCGATTGTGCGTCTTGCTGATGTCTTGCGCCACGGGAAGAACGTCGTGATTTTCCCCGAAGGTTCACGCACGCACGACGGCAGGTTGACAAGCTTCAAGCGCACGTTCGCCATTCTGAGCCAGGAGCTTGACGTGCCCATTGTGCCTGTGCGCATCTCCGGGGCTTTCGAGTCTTTGCCTCGCGGCAAGCGTATGCCTGGCAGGACTGCCATCACCGTGGAGTATCTGAAGCCTGTGATGCCTGACAAATCATTGTCGTATGAGGAGCTGGCAGAGAAGGTGAAGGCGGCGATAAGAGGCTGAAAGAGCATGTGAGGGAATCTTTGGTTTTGGCCTGCCTATAACAATTCAGGGGATGCACCATCGCGGCGCATCCCCTGAATTGTTTGCTGTTGTCGTATGGGCGGTTTTACAGCTCTATCCAGTTTTTTATCATTGTCTTGCCTTCGGGTGTCAGCACACTCTCGGGGTGGAACTGTATGCCGTGTATGTCGTAGTGGCGGTGTTTCAGTCCCATGATGTTTCCGTCGTCTGATATGGCTGTCACTTCGAGACATTCGGGCAGTGACGTGTTGTCAACGACCCATGAGTGGTATCTTCCCATGACGATGCGTTTCGGCAGTCCGCGGAAGATGGGGTCGTTTCCGAACTGTGTGCCTTCTGTCGCCACGCCGTGATATACGTCGGAGAGGTTCTTCAGCGTTGCGCCGAAGACTTCGCCTATGGCTTGGTGTCCGAGGCATACGCCGAGCATGGGCTTGCGTCCGCGGTAGGTGGTGATGACATCGAGCAGCAGTCCTGCCTCTGACGGGATGCCGGGCCCGGGCGAGAGGATGATTTTGTCGAAGCGGTCGAGCTCGGGCATCATGAACTTGTCATTGCGATAGACGGTGACGTCGGCGCCCAGCTCTTTCACGAGATGACTCAGGTTGTAGGTGAATGAGTCGTAGTTGTCTATGATAACGATTTTCATTTTCTTTTTGGTGTGGAGGTTGGGGGTATGTGTTCTTCGACCTGGTCGAAGAATACGGGTGTTACATTTGTTCTGCCATGATGATGGCGCGCCGCAATGCTCCGAGTTTGTTGTTCACCTCTTGCAGCTCATATTCCTCGTCGCTCTTTGCCACTATGCCGCCTCCCGCCTGGAACCACAGCTCGTTGTTTCGGCTGACGAATGTGCGGATGGTGATGGCTTGGTTGAGGGATTTGTCAAATCCGATGAATCCGATGCAGCCGCCGTATGCTCCGCGGTTGTGCGGCTCGTATTCGGAGATGAGCTGCATGGCGCGCACCTTCGGCGCACCGGAGAGCGTGCCCGCGGGGAATGTGTCGATGAATGCCTTGACGGGGTCGGCATCGTCGTTGAGCGTGCCGCTTACGCGCGAGACGAGGTGTATGACGTGCGAATAGAGTTGCATGTCTTTATAGAAATCGACGTGTACGTCGTGGCAGTTGCGCGAGAGGTCGTTGCGCGCGAGATCGACAAGCATCACGTGTTCGGCATTCTCTTTCGGGTCGTTGCGAAGATACTCCGCGTTCTTGCGGTCCTGCTCCGCGTCGCCGGTACGTTTTGTAGTGCCTGCGATAGGGTCGATATATGCGTTGCGGCCTTGTATGCGGCAGTGGGTCTCCGGGCTTGAACCGAAGAGGCGGAAGCCGCCGAGGTCGAAATAGAAGAGATAGGGTGAGGGGTTGATGCTTCGCAAGGCTCGGTAGAGCTTGAAGTCGTCGCCTTCGTATTTCTGGCAGAAGCGCCGTGAGAGCACTATCTGGAAGACATCGCCTCGGAGACAGTGCTGTATTCCGCGCCGTATGTTCGCCTTGTGCTCGTCGTCGGTGAGTGGCGACGTTGTCTCGCCTACGGGGTGGAAATCGTAGGGGTTGATGTTTGTGCGGTTGATGAGGCGCAGGATGTTGTCTATGTCGCCTTCGCTGCCTAACGACACAATGGTCATGGTGTTGTTGAAATGGTCGAAGACGATGACGTCGCGGAAGAAGATATACATCATGTCGGGCGCGTCGTTCTTCTCCATCGTGGTGTCTTTCACGTCGATGTTCTCGAAATATCTGACGGCGTTGAATGATGTGTAGCCGTAGAGTCCGCAAACCGATTTCTCTTCTCCTTCTACAGAGAAATGCTGTATGAACTCGTTGATTGCCATGTCCGCCCGGTAGTCGTTTGTCACGTCTCTTGTTGTGGCTGAGCCGTCAGGATAGGTGCATATCGCCTTGCCGTGTGAGATGCTGACGTCTGCGACGGGGTTGATGGCAATGAACGAGCGTGAGTTGTTTGAATCGTGATAGTCTGAGCTTTCCATCAGCGCTGACTGCGGATAGACATCTCGCAGGCGCATATAGACGCTGACGGGGGTGTACAGGTCTGCCAGCATCCGGCGGACATGGGTGGTGTATGTGTGTTGTTGCATATTCTTGGTGGGGGTTGTGTGTCTTTGTTCTTCGACCTGGTCGAAGGATACGGGAGGGGTTGTGTGTCTTTGTTCTTCGACCTGTCGAAGAACACGGGGGCTATTTTATTTTGTCCTTGTTTGCGAGATAGGTGTCGAGGTCTTTGTCGCCCCTGCCGGAGACGGTGAGCACGACGACATCGTCTTTCTTGAACTGTCCTGCCACTTTTGGCAAGAGCGCGAGGGCGTGTGATGATTCAAGTGCCGGGATGATGCCTTCGAGGCGTGTCAGTTCGTATGCCGCCCTGAGGGCTTCATCGTCGTTTGCGGACAACACTTGCGCGCGTCCTGTCTCGTAGATGTTGCAGTGCATGGGTCCTGTCCCGGGATAGTCGAGGCCGGCAGAGATGGAGTATGGCTCAACAATCTGTCCGTCGTCGGTCTGCATCAGCTTTATGCGCGAGCCGTGCAGTATGCCTGTCGTGCCGGTCTGCAACGACGCTGCTGTCATGCCGGTGTCGTTGCCGAGGCCGCCTGCCTCGCCGAGAATAATCTTCACGCGTTCGTCGTCGAGATAGTGGTAGATGGTTCCTGCTGCATTAGAGCCTCCTCCTACGCATGCCATGAGCCAGTTGGGATAGTCGCGTCCGGTTTTCTCTTGCAGCTGCCATTTTATCTCTTCAGAGATGACGCTCTGGAGGCGTGCCACGAGTTCGGGGTAGGGGTGCGGCCCTACTGTTGAGCCGATGATATAGAATGTGTCGGCGGGGTGGCAGCACCAGTCTCTGATGGCTTCGTTGGTGCCGTCTTTCAGTGTCTTGTTGCCGCTCTCAACGGGCACAACTTCTGCTCCGAGCATACGCATCCGCTCTACATTGACATGCTGGCGCTCTACGTCGAGTGCGCCCATATAGACAGTGCATGGCATATCCATGAGCGCGCAGACGGTGGCTGTAGCCACGCCGTGTTGCCCTGCGCCAGTCTCGGCGATGATGCGTGTCTTGCCCATCTTGCGGGCGAGGAGAATCTGTCCGAGAGCGTTGTTTATCTTGTGTGCGCCGGTGTGGTTGAGGTCTTCTCTTTTCAGATAGAGCTGGCATCCGTATTTCCCGGACATGCGGCGTGCGTAATAGAGAGGTGAGGGACGGCCTACGTAGTCTCGCAGCAGGTCGTGGAACTCTTTCTTGAACTCGTCGCTGTCGATGATGGCTTCGTACGAGTCTTTCAGGTTCTCAACTGTCTTGTATAGTATCTCAGGGACGTAGGCACCACCGTAGTTGCCGTAGAATCCCATTTTGTCAACGTTGTATTTTCCCATTGTCGGTTGTGGATTATTTGTCATTTCTCCAATGCTTCATAAAGATTGTCTATAGCCGCTTCTGCATTGCCTCCGGCATCTTCGAGCAGCTGTACGAACTTGCTGCCGATGATGGCTCCTGCGGCGTTGGCTTGTGACAGTTGCAGCGTCTGTTTGTTGCTGATGCCGAAGCCTATCATGCGCGGGTTTTTCAGGTTCATGGCATTGATGCGCAGGAAGTATTCTTTTTTTGCGTCGTCGAAAGATTTCTGCGCTCCCGTGATGCTTGCCGAGCTGACCATATATATGAACCCGTCGGTGTTCTGGTCGATGAAACGTATGCGCTCTTCGCTTGTCTCAGGCGTGATGAGCATGATGATGCGCAGGTCGTATTTGTCGGCTATAGGCTTGATGTCTTCGATGTAGTCTTTGAACGGCAGGTCGGGGATGATGGCTCCTGACACTCCACATTCTACGCACGACTGGCAGAACTCCTCGATGCCGTATTTGTTGATGACGTTGAGATAGCCCATGAGGATGAGGGGGATGCTCACTTCGTGGCGTATGGCTCTCAGCTGGGCGAAGAGGGTTTTCAGTGTCATGCCGTTGCGCAGGGCGCGTGTCGCTGCGTTCTGTATGACGGGACCGTCTGCCATTGGGTCGGAGAAGGGTATGCCGACCTCTATCATGTCGATGCCGCGCCGCTGAAGTGTCTTTATCACGTCGCCTGTGCAGCTGAGGTGGGGGGAGCCGGCGCAGAAATAG
>CALZMB010000123.1 GCA_945788485.1 uncultured bacterium
TCAACCCTTAAATATTCATTAATTTGACGGTGGGCATTTATAGAACCCACCTTCAGTCAACCCGTCAATTTTGCCAACCATACAGAACAATGTGGTTATTATCAGCATTTCTCTCCGCCGCCCTGCTCGGCTTCTATGATGTCTTCAAGAAACACAGCCTGAAGGACAACGCCGTCATCCCCGTGTTGTTGCTCAACACGCTGTTCTCCTCGCTCATCTTCCTTCCCTTCATCATACTTTCGCGCGAGGGTGTCATCCCCGACAGCTCTCTGTTCTACACCCACAGCTACGGCTGGGCAGAACACCGCTTCATTCTTCTGAAGTCTGTCATCGTCCTCAGCAGCTGGCTCTTTGCCTATTTCGGTTTGAAGCATCTGCCGCTCACCATCGTCGGTCCCGTCAATGCCACGCGGCCCGTCATGGTGCTCATCGGCGCGATGGTGTTCTTTGCAGAGCGTCTCAATGCGTGGCAGTGGGCAGGCGTCATCGTCGCTCTCGTAGGCATAGAGATGCTGAAGAAGACGAGCCGCAAAGAAGGGATAAACTGGTGGCGGGACAAGTGGATATACTTCGTGATTCTCGCCAATGTGCTTGGCGCGCTCTCCGGGCTGTACGACAAATTCCTCATGGCAAGCCCGGCAAACGGCGGCATCGGTCTCGACAAGATGGCTGTGCAGTCGTGGTACAACATCTATCAGTTCTTCATGATGCTTGTCATGCTCATAGTTCTGTGGTGGCCGGTACGCCGCCGCACCACGCCTTTCCGCTGGTGCTGGACCATACCGCTCATCTCCCTCTTCCTCTCCGCCGCCGACTTTGTCTATTTCTATGCCTTGGGACTTGACGGGGCGATGATCAGCGTGGTGTCGATGATACGCCGCGGCTCCGTCGTCGTCAGCTTCACCTTCGGCGCCCTGCTCTTCCGTGAGAAGAATCTGAAAGCCAAGGCCATAGACCTCGCGCTTGTCATCCTCTCGATGATATTCCTGTTCATCGGCAGCAGATGACACGAAAACCGGCAGCTTCTGCGTCGTCAGCCCCCTTCATCCATGACAGGCACTGTTGATGTCAGACGCCCCCTGCAATTTTTTCGGAAAGTCTCCAAACGGCAGCAGACTGATTCGTCGCATCTTCCCCTTTGGGGCGGCCTGTATGCTGAAGAGTGAAAGAAAAAACATCGTCCGATTCCTGTCTTCGCGGAGCGGATTGCGCTTTTCATCTATCGTTTCCGTCCGTTATACAGTTGCTGAAAATTCGCCGAACACCATGTGCTGATGATTTATATTACATCGCACACATGTCAAACTACGAAAATACCACTATGAAACAGTTATTCAAACTTTTGTTCGCAGCCGCATTCCTGCCGTTCGTCTCCTGTTCCGATGACGAATCAAACGGCAATGGCGTAACAGCTCTGCCTCCGCTCAGCGAGGTCAATATGCCCCGTCCCAATCCCTACCTCGCTTCAGGGCTTTACAGCATCACCCACTTCAACTCTGCCCAGACCGATGCCTTCCCCTATCCCGTGCCAGAAGGCACATTCCATGTTGACCCCTACAGTTGCGAGGGAGGATGGAGCGGCCCTGTCAACCTCATGACCCTGTCGGCTGCCGTGGACGGCTATATGTGGGGAATGAGCAGCGACCGCGTCTCTTACTACAAGACCACAGGCGGCTCGTTCCGAAAACTCGGTGAGGCCGGGTTGCCCTCATGGACTGTCAAGACAGAAGAGCAGCTTCGCACGCTCTCTGCAAACTACGCCAACATCCCCGATCTCCACAACGCCATCTCCCCGTTCCTCGGAAAATTTCCGATGTACGCCATTTCCAGCGGCAACTATGTGCTGTGCGACAAAGACAATTACGCCTACACAAACGTAAGCACAACCATAGCGCGATACAAACTCACAGACCCCTCAACCCCAGAGACGGGCATTGAACTTGACAGGCAGATTGACGTGAAGTCGTATGTCTCCGGGGCTACAGTCCTGGTGGGCGTGGTCATGACATTTGACGGCTATCTTGTCGTGGCATACAACCAAGGACTTGTGATTGTTGACAGAGCCTTGACACATGTCATCGACAGCTATTCTCTGCCTGAAGGTCAAGTGCTCACCAACTCCATCGCCGTGGATGAGAACAACGGCATCTATCTTGCAAGCAACAGCAACATTGAAAACGGCAAGGGACTGATGCAGAAAATCGTGTGGAAAAACGGCAAGCTAAGTGTTGACCCCTCCGACGGAGCATGGCAGTCAGAATACGATGGCGGACCCAATCCTCCCTCCGTAAAGCTGGGCTGCGGCACAGGCTCCACTCCCACACTTATGGGTTTCGGCGACGACGAAGACAAGCTTGTCGTGATCACCGACGGTGCGCAGCGCATGAAGATTGTGGCTTTTTGGAGAGACGACATCCCTGCTGACGCAAAAGAGACGGTGCCGGGCAACCCGCGCATCGCCGACGCGCGCGAGGTCACCTGCGGTCTCCCTGCTTCCACCGAATGGATTCAGTCAGAGCAGTCAGTCGTCTGCGCCGGCTATGGCGCATTTGTAGTCAACAACATCCTCAGCGGCGGCGTCACGACAGGCGACAAAGTCGTTGACGTGCTTGCCATGGACCCGCTGATTCAGACCCCGTCAGGATTGGAGCGCCTGCAATGGGACACAACGGAAAACCGCTGGCAGACCGTATGGACACGCGCCGATGTCAGCTCCCCCAGCATGATACCCTCCGTCAGCACCTCTTCGGAAATGGTGTTCGTCAACGGATACAGCAAGGCCGACGGATGGGAAGTTACAGGTTTGGATTGGAACACAGGCGTCACACGCCATCGCGTCATCTTTGGCGACACAAGCAGAGCACATACGCCATCATACAGTATCTCGAAAACGGAGACCTGCTGTTCAATTCCGTAAGCGGACCTTACAGAGTGAAACTGGGGAAATGACAACAAGGAGCCAAGGCGTAAAAACCTTTGCTTCTCTAACCGGCACTGCCTGGACAATCCTTCCTTCTTTAGATAAAAACAGAGGATAAAGCCAGGACGCTACGGGCAGCAGCTGTCATGGCTGCCCGGTGAAAAAAAGACTGTCCTTGCGCATAGCCGCGTTTTTTCTCAAACACAAAAGAAACCTGAGGGGCTGGCACTTCTCGCATGAGTGAAGTGTCAGCCCTCGTTGTTTTTTGACAGATAAGCCGGTCCGAAAAAGTCAATAGCCTGTTCGGCGTATCGAATGCTGCCAATGTCTGATGTAGCACATACGCTGCAAAAACACGAAGCCCTGCCGTGGTGCGCATCCAATGAGGGGCGTGGCAGGAACTGTTGCTGCAAAGGCAGGGAAAAATGGTTGTTCCAAGGATTGCTGCCATACGACCGAAAAATCCTGCCGACGAGGTGTTTTGCACACTTGACAGCACTTTTAACACAACGTTTTTATGTTGTTATTTTGTAATGTGGAAGAAAAAATATTATTACTGTCCGCTAAACACAAGAATCCACCTCCCAACTCAATTCCCAAATTTTGGAATGGTTGTGGGATTTTCTTATTGTATTTAACATTAATATACTATAGGGTCAAGGGTCAACAAGTACATAGCGCAGGGCATCGCCCTGGGAATTGACAGTGAAAAAACGGAATAAGTCAGGGAAAATGATGTTCAAAAATCGGAATAAGTCAGAGAAATTGACAGTGAAAAAACGGAATAAGTGGATTTTTTCTTGTTAGAATGCGATATTTATTGTAATTTTGCACATCACTAAACAAAAACGATACGGTTATGCTTGAACGCAAATTCACCTCATTCTTAGAACATTTCCTCGTTACAGAACCTGACAAGATTCTGCTTGTCAATGGTGCCCGCCAGATTGGCAAGTCTTACCTCATCCGTTATGTCGGGCAAAAAATGTTCTTGCATTTTGTGGAAATCAACCTGAAAGAGGATGCTGAGGGCGACAAGGTTTTTGCAGATGTACATACAACCGACGACTTGTATATGCGGTTGAGCAACTACAGTTCTGGCAGTCTGGGCGACAAGACCGACACCCTTGTGTTTCTTGACGAGATACAAAGCTATCCCCATCTGATGACGATGTTGAAGTTTCTCAATCAAGAAGCCCGCTACCGTTTCATTGCCAGCGGCTCGCAGTTGGGTGTCGCACTGTCTCAGACCCCGTCCGTACCTCTTGGCAGTGTGACAATCGTACAGATGTTTCCGCTTGATTTCGAGGAGTTCCTCTGGGCAACCGGCATCGGCAAAGAGTGGATAGAGAACATAAAAGCGTGTTTCGTCGGTGAAAAGGAGTTGGATGAAAACACCCATAATATCTTGCTGAAACGATTCAGGTATTTCCTCTTGGTTGGCGGAATGCCCGAGGCTGTCAACCATTTTCTTGCCGACCGGAATATGCTTCGCGTCAGACAGACACACCGCGATATACACAATCTCTATCGCATTGATGCCTCACAATATGACGAGGAACACAAACTGAAGATACGAAAGATATACGACCTTGTCCCGAGCAATCTGGAGAACAAGAAGAAACGTATGGTTTACAAGAATATCGAGGGGAAGAAGGGAAAGACATTCTCCGACTATGCCGACGAGTTTGAATATCTTACTAATTCGGGTGTCGCGCTTGAGGTCTCCGCTGTCAGCAACCCGCATTTCCCGCTTGTGGAATCTGATCAGAAAAGGCTGGTGAAACTGTATCTCAATGATGTCGGCCTGTTGACAAACTTTCTCTATGGGCTGAATGTGAACGCCGTGCTCCAGGACATCAGGAGCGTCAACCTCGGGACGGTGTATGAGTCTGTTGTCGCGCAAGAACTTGCTGCCCACGGTTTCAAACTCCACTATTACGACAACAAGAAAAAGGGCGAGGTGGATTTTCTCGTTGACGACCATGACAAGCTGGAAGTGCTCCCGATCGAAGTGAAATCCGGCAAGGACTACACGCAGCACAGTGCCCTTACCAACTTCCTCGCCACCCCGGACTACGGCATCAGCCGCGCCATCGTTTTCTCAAACGAGCGCAAGGTTTATGAGAAGAAGGGCGTGACGTATCTCCCGATTTACTATTGTATGTTCATCAATGACAACAACAGCGGCGGCGATGTGCTCTTGCCAGAACTGGAATCCGTTTGAAACATAGCCGGAGAAACCTCCGCCCTGTCTTTTTTGACAATCGAAAATCCCCCGCTGTCGCGTACCGACTGCGGGGGATTGGCGTATTATGGATGCCGTCCGTCGGCATCCCGTTCTTTCGTCCGGCGGTTCCGCCCTGCCTGCATATCAGATGAGGCAGGCGGCTTCATCGCCTGTATTCTTTCCGGTACGAGCCGTCGGGCATACGCACAATCTGCAGCCCTCTGCCCGGGCGCGCCCTTCGTCCGAGGATGTCGAAGCGTCTGCCGTTGTCAGCGGCTGCCGGCGTCTCTGTGATGCCGAGCGTGATGCTCTTCTGCTCCATCGGCGCGTCTGTCGCCGGCGCTCCGCTTCCGAAGTCGTCGATGCAGAAATATGCCGGTGTCGTCATGCCCCAGCCGTTCTGTTTCGTGCTGTTGAGGCTGAAACCGACAAGCAGTGTGTTGTCGGCGAGGCCTGAGAGGTCCACCCACCGCCATTGCTTCACATACGACACTATGCCGCCTGCCGCTTCGGCGAGGGTATAGTTGACGGTTCCTGTGGGCTGCATCTCCTCGTCATATCCTGTGACGGTGAGCGTGAGGCGGTCGCCGTCGGCAAACGGCTTGCCTGTCGTGCCGTCAGCCTCTTGCGACATGCCGTCGCCGTTCAGCACAGACGCTTCCACCCATGCGGTGTTTGTGACGTAGAAGCCTGTCGGGCGTTGAGGCTCGGCGAAATAGACGTAGTCGTTGCCGTAGTAGTTGTTGTACCACACGGCGTAGTTTGCGCCGCTCTTCGCGCCGCCTGCCGCAGAGTTGTATTGGTCGGCGAGGGTTGCGTATTTGTCGGCTGTGGAGTTGGTGACGACGAAGTCGTAGTAGTATTTGCCGCTTTCGCCCCAGTCGTCGCAGTAGGTAGAGAATGTGAAGCTGCCGGAGTTCCACGACGTTGACGGGCTGTCGCTCTCTGCCGCGAATATTCCGGTTGCGGTGTCGATGCGTATCTCAGAGTTGTCTTCGAAGTCGGCGATGTCGCCCCTCATCTTGTTGAAGTATCTGTCCTCCGCCTCGTCGTAGCCTACCGCCATGCCGCCGATGACGGGAATCTCGTCTTTGCCGAGTGTCTGTCCCCATGCTTCGCCGAGCTTGTATGCCACTTCTCCGGAGGCGAGCTGAGTGTCGCTCACCACCGTCTCGTAGTCCGTGCCCGCCTTGTAGTTCTCCACGACGTAGTTGTCGCTGATGTTCGTCGCTGCCGTTGTCGCGGCGCGCACGTTGCCTATCGTCGCCGCCGTGGTGGTGCAAACGGCTTTTCCAGTGTTGAGGTTACGCTTTATGGCAGCGGCGGCGTTTGATGCCGCTACGAGCGTTGCGACATATCCCGCCGCTGTGACGGTCGCTTCGTTGTGGCAGTTTGTCAGTATGCCGGCAGCGCCGTTGAGGTATGATGTGATGCCTGCGGCGTAGGTTGATGTCGCCGTGATGTCTCCGCTGTTCTGGCAGCGGTCGATCTGTGAATTTGCGTACGCGTAGCCTGCGATGCCTGCCGCATACTGTTTCGCCTTCACTTCGGCGCGGTTGACGCATCGTGTGATTTTTGTCGTTCCGTTGGTGGCAGCCGCTATGCCTGCGGCGTAGTTGCCTGTTGTCGTCACCTCGCCCTCGACGGTGAGGTTTTCTATAGTGGCGTTGTTGACATATCCGAAGAGGCCCGCGTAGTTCGCGCCGCTGTTGACATACAGTCCGCTGACGGTGTGTCCCGCTCCGTCGAAGTGTCCGCTGAATGCCTTG
>CALZMB010000124.1 GCA_945788485.1 uncultured bacterium
CACCAAGGAAATTGCAAAGATTGTGATACGATAGGGTGGGGCGCACGTCTCAATACAACAAATATCTCTCATCGAGGACAACTCAATACATTGATATTTTTGCTTTTGAAGAGGTTTTACAGAAGTGTGGTTGGTATTTCCAGCCACACTTTTTTCTTGCCTCTGAGAGCAAAAAAAACAGCTAAAAACGACATATCCGGGACAAGCGACGATGTTTTGCTTTTCCCGGATATGTCTTTTTTGATTTCCGAAAACGTTCACCACATTCCTGAGAATGTGGTTTTTTGTTGTCTGTCAGTGTGCAGCGGGTCAGAAATATTTCACTTCTTCGCCCAGCAGTTCGCTCATGATGAGGTTTGTCAGCCGTGATGTGCCGTAGCGCAGATACTTGTTGTTGAGCCATTCCTCGCCCAGCACCTCTTTCACGATGGTGTAATATACGACCGCGTCGCGCACAGTGTTGATGCCTCCGGCGGGCTTCAGTCCGATGCGGATGCCAGTCTTCTGGAAGTATTCTTTTATCGCCTGACACATGATGTAGGCGGCTTCTGGCGTAGCGCTGACCTTCTCTTTTCCGGTGCTTGTCTTTATGAAATCCGCCCCGGAATACATCGCGAGCATAGCCGCGAGCTTTATGTCCTTGCCGTTTCTGAGACATCCGGTTTCGAGAATCACTTTCAGGATTCTGTCCCGGCACGCTTCTTTCAGTTCGGTGATTTCCTCTACTACGCTCTCGTAGTCTTCGTCAAGGAATCTGCCTACGGAGAGCACGATGTCAATGTCTGTCGCTCCGTCAGCCACAGCGAGTGATGTTTCAGCCACTTTCACCTCCAATCGCGCCTGAGACGATGGGAATGAGCCGCTTACGCAAGTCAGTCCGGTGCCTTCGACAGTCAGTGTGTTCTTCACCGCCTCTGCGAAGCACGGATAAACGCAAATAGTGGCGAAAGCCGGCAGTTGCGGATACTCGTCCTCCATGCGGTTCACCTTCTCTGTCATTGCGATTACAGAGCGTTCGCAATCAGTGTTTTTCAGCGTTGTCAGTTCGATTCCGCTCATGATGGTCTTATAGACCTCTTTGGTCATGTTCTCTTCGAGATGCGCGTCGAGCAGCTCTTTCACTTCCTTGGCAACCGCTGTGTCGTCAACATTGAAATCATACATGCTGATGACTTCCTCAATCTTGTTTTTTGTCATGATATGAATGTTTTTTTAGTGTGATTCACGTTTATTATCTGTTTTTGCTCACTTAGTTATTCTCTGTTCTTGCTGTCGATGATGATCGTGACCGGTCCATCGTTGAGCAGCTCCACTTTCATGTCAGCTCCGAACACTCCCCGCGCTACGTTTTTGCCCAGTGCTGCTTCCATTTTTGTGCAGAATGATTCGTATAGCGGCACCGATATGTCGTGTCCGGCAGCTCTGTACCATGACGGTCTGTTGCCTTTCTTTGTGCTTGCGAACAGCGTGAACTGGCTGATGACCATGCACTCGCCGTCGATATCCTTCACTGAAAGGTTCATAATTCCGTTCTCGTCGTCGAAAATCCGCATGGCTGATGCCTTGCCCACAAGCCAGTCGATGTCCGCTTCTGCGTCGGTTTCTTCGATTCCTACGAGTATCATAAGCCCCGTTCCGATATTCTCATGATGTTTGAGACGGCTTTCGTCGTATTCGAAGCCCTCGTCATAGACCTTCACGGATGCTTTTTTCACACGTTGTATTACAAGTCTCATGTCTGTTTTCTGTTATTTTTGTTCTGTAGATTCTTTCTCGCCGTCGTTGAGAGCGTGCCATACGATGCGTGCCTTCGCCTCGCCTACGACGGCGGCGAGGTCAGCGATGCTCTGTTCGCGTATTCTCTTGACTGATTTGAACGCTTTCAGCAGGGCGTCCGCCGTCTTTTCGCCTATGCCTTTAATGCTGTTCAGCTCGCTTTCGAGCGCCCTTTTTGAGCGTTTCTCCCTGTGGAAACTGATGGCGTAGCGGTGTACTTCGTCTTGCAGTTGCGTGAGTACATGGAATAGCTCGCTGTCTGTCTTCAGCTGCACTGTCTGCGGCGGGAATCCGTATAGCAGTTCGTTTGTCCTGTGGCGGTTGTCTTTCGCCAGTCCGGCGATGGGGATATTCAGATGCAGGCGGTCTTCTATGACCTCTCTGACGGAGTTCATCTGGCCTATTCCTCCGTCGCATACGATGAGGTCGGGCAGGGGTTGTCCCTCTTCGGTCATGCGGCTGTAGCGTCGCATGACGATTTCCTGCATCGAGGCGTAGTCGTCCGGTCCTTCCACGGTCTTGATGGTGTAGCGGCGGTAGTCTTTTTTCGATGGTTTCATCTTCTTGAAGACGACACATCCCGCCACGGCATCCGCCCCCTGTATGTTGGAGTTGTCGAACGCCTCGATGTGCATGGGCAGCGACGGCAGTTGCAGCTTCTCTTTCAGTTCTCGCATGAGGCGTGTCGCGCGCTGCTCCGGGTTTAGTTTCTCCGCCTGTTTCAGTCGGTCAACGCGGTACTGTTTGCAGTTCATGAGCGAGAGTTCGAGGAGGTGCGCCTTGTCTCCTCTCTGCGGTACGAACAGCTCGGCTCCCGGTATGTCCCAGTCCGGTTTCTCGGGCACGATAATCTCTTTTGCCTCCGACGCGAAGCGTTCTCTGATTTCCAGAATAGCGTTGACGAGCAGCTCGTCGGTCGATTCGTCGAGCTTACGTTTATATTCGAAGGTGAACGACTGGTTTATCTGCCCGTTTTTCACGTGCATATAGTTGACATATACGTTGTTTGCGGTGTCGTCGGGCAGGCAAGAGAAGACATCGACATCCGTGACGGTGTAGCTTACGACCTCGCTTTTCGCGCAGAATTGTTCTACGAGTGCGTGCTGCTCTTTCAGCCTCTGCGCGTCTTCGAAGCGCAGTTCGTCGGCAGCTTTCATCATCTCTTCCCAGATATGTTTCAGCAGAATGCGTGTGTTGCCTCTCAACACCTCTCTCGCCGCCGTGATGTTTTCGAGATAGTTCTCTTTCGACTGTTGCGCTATGCAGCACCCTCCGCAGTTTTTGAGGTGGTATTCGAGGCACGGCTTGTGTTTCCCTTCCGCCACCGACTGCTCTGTCATACGAATGTTGCAGGGCCTCGGACGGTAGATTTTCTTTATGAAATTCAGCACGGCGTACATCGAGCCGAGATGCGAGTACGGTCCGAAGAACTGCCCTCCTCGTTTGTTTATCTGCCTTGTGGGGAAGATTCTCGGGTACGGTTCGTTAGTGATGCAGATGCTGGGGTAGGTCTTTCCGTCTTTCAGCAGGACGTTGTATCTGGGCGAATATTTCTTTATGAGCGCGTTTTCGAGCAGCAGCGCGTCCTCTTCAGTGTTCACCACGGTGTATGTGATGTCCATTATCTTCGAGACGAGCACTTTTGTCTTGAATCTGTCCACCTCTTTATGGAAATATGAAGCGACACGTTTTTTCAAGCTCTTCGCCTTCCCGACATATATTATAGTATGCTCGTCGTCGTAGAACTGGTAGCTGCCCGGTTTGTCGGGCATGTTGAGCACGATGTTCTTCATGCGTGCTATGCGTTCTTCGTCTTCCTTTTTTGTCATTTGCGAGAGTTTGTTTTGTCCTGCCGGCTGTCTTGCCTTCATCCTCATGCCATGTTCAACACATGGCTTTTTTTTGTTGCATCCGCAACCACTTCCATCCCTTTGTTTCACGCGGGTATATATATGTTCCACGTGAAACATTTTACTTTGTTTTTCAGTTTCCACACCCTGTTTTCCAACATTGACTATCTTGGCTTGTCACTTTGACTATTTAGGCTTGTCACTTTGACTATCTTGCCTTGTAAGATTGACTATTTTGCGAGCCAAGAAAGTCGATGTTGGAAAATGGGGCAGGGCGGATTGTCAGATTGTGATGAGAGTGGAGATTTCGGTGTCTTTTTCAAACATCTCCCTTCCATGCAGACCTTCGATGGTGAGTTCGATGATGAAATTGATATAGACCTTCTTCGGGTGGAATTTCTGCACGAGGTCGTATGCGGCGCGCATGCTGCCACCCGTTGCGAGCAAAT
Organism: uncultured bacterium; assembly: GCA_945788485.1. Lineage (GTDB taxonomy): Bacteria > Bacteroidota > Bacteroidia > Bacteroidales > Bacteroidaceae > Prevotella. The sequence continues at coordinate 4,076 of CALZMB010000124.1, forward strand.
CGTCGTGAATGAGCACCACGTCGTCTTCTGTGATAGAATCCTTGTGAATTTCGATGGTGTCTTCGCCATATTCTTTGGTGTAAGACTGCTTGACGGTTTCTGCGGGAAGTTTCCCCGGTTTTCTGCACATGACGACGCCGGCTCCGAGTTCTGCGGCAACGACTCCTGCGAGCATGAAACCTCTTGATTCTATTCCCACGACTTTTGTGATGCCTTTGTCTTTGTATATCTCCACGATTTCATCGCGCATGATACGGAGACATTCGGCGTTTTTGAAAAGAGTAGTCACGTCCTGGAACTGTATGCCTTTGATGGGGAAGTCCGGGATGCATCTCAGGTTTTTGAGAAGGGTAGGGTTGTTCATAGATTTTGTTTGTTATGATAAGTTTGTTATGTCTAATTGTTCATAGTTTTGTTTCGGTCGGCGTTTCCGCATCTGCATACAGCATTTCTCCACGGTTTCATCGTGGAATTGTTTTTATGTTCCTTGTTTTGTTTCAGTTACTTATCGTGATATTGTTTCACGTGGAACATCTGTTTCTGTTTATGTTTCATGGTTTGATTTCTGCCCATTTCTCCGATTCTTTTCCGTTGAAATGGGCGTACAGAACCGTCAGACGGATGTTTATCGTCCGAGCATGACGAGTAGCACGTTGATGTCAGACGGCGACACGCCCGGTATTCGTGAAGCCTGTGCGAGAGTTTCGGGCTGTCGTGCTGTTAGTTTCTGCCGTGCTTCTGTTGAGAGGCTTTGTATGCTGTTATAGTCGAAGTGTCCGCCGATTTTGATGTCTTCAAGCCGGTGCATCTTGTCGGCGTATTCTTTCTCGCGCCGTATATATCCGTTATATTTTATGAGAATCTCTGTTGCTTCGACAACTTCGGAGTTTTCGGTGATTTCCGGGCAGAACTGTCTCAGTCCTTCTGTTGTCACGCCCGGCCGTGTGAGAATGTCGGCGAGATGCACCGAGCCGTTGACAGGTGTCGATTGGATGGAATGGAGGTATTTGTTGATTTCCGCCGCTTTCACCGTAGTTTTCTGCAGCAGTTGCGTGAGGTTGTCTATGGCAGCCTCTTTCTGTTTCCAGATGTTCATGCGGAGCGTGGATGCGAGTCCGATGGAGTGGGAGAGAGGTGTGAGCCGTCGGTCGGCGTCGTCCTGTCTGAGCAGTATTCTGTATTCTGCCCGTGAGGTGAACATACGGTATGGTTCATCGACGCCTTTCATGACGAGGTCGTCGATAAGCACTCCGATATACGCCTGGTCTCTGTTCAGCACCAGCTTTTTCGCCTCCGGGCTGTCGCTGCCATGCTGTCCGGCAGCGAGGGCGGCATTGATGCCCGCCATCAGTCCCTGTCCCGCGGCTTCCTCATATCCTGTCGTGCCGTTGACTTGTCCTGCGAAGAACAGTCCGCGGCAGAGTTTCGATTCGAGCGAGTGGTGCAGCTGTGTGGGGTCGAAGAAATCGTATTCTATGGCATATCCCGGGCGATAGACCTTCAGGTTTCTGAACGCCGGAATTTTCTTCAGAGCCTCGATTTGAATCTCCATCGGCATCGACGATGAGAATCCGTTGAGATACATCTCGTTTGTGTCCGTCCCTTCGGGTTCGAGGAAGAGCGGGTGCGAGTCGCGGTCAGCGAACGTGACGAGTTTCGTCTCGACGCTTGGGCAGTAGCGCGGTCCGATGGACTGTATCTGTCCGTTGTAAAGCGGCGAATCTTTCAGTCCTGAGAGCAGTATGTCGTGACACTCCTTGTTCGTGTTCGTTGTCCAGCAGGGCAGGCACGAGATGTCCCTTGTCTGGCGCGGCGCGGCGTAGCAGTCGCGTTTGCGGCAGTCGTCGCTGCCGGCATATTGCCTGTCGGCATCCTCGTGCGAGAGGTATCCGAACATGCGGTTGATGTCTTCTCCGTCCTGCCGTTCCATGAGCGAGAAATCCACAGAGCGTGCGTCGATTCTGACGGGCGTGCCCGTCTTCATCCGGTCGTATCGTATTCCGAGATTCGCGATAGAATCGGTCAGTCCTGTCGCCGCCGGTTCAGCTATTCGTCCGCCCGGCACCATTTTCCTTCCGATGTGCATCAGTCCGTTTAGGAAAGTCCCGGCCGTGACGACAACCGCTGGCGCGTATATCTCCACTCCCCACATCGTCCTTACTCCGTCTATTCTCCAGTCCGGCTGTGCAGTCTTCAGCGCGGTGTTGTTGTCGGCGCGGCTTGTGATGATTTCCGTCACCTGGTCTTGCCATACGTCGAGGTTTGGCGTGTTGTCGAGCTGGTGTCTCCACTCCCAGATGAATTTCCCCCTGTCGCATTGCGCGCGTGGCGACCACATGGCAGGTCCTTTCGAGCGGTTGAGCATACGGAACTGAATCGCCGTCCTGTCGGTGACGATACCCATTCTTCCTCCGAGGGCGTCCACCTCTCGCACAATCTGTCCCTTAGCAATGCCGCCGACGGCGGGGTTGCATGACATCTGCGCCGTCTTGTTCATATCCATTGTGACAAGACAGGTCTTGGCTCCGAGGCCGGCTGACGCGCAAGCTGCTTCGCATCCCGCATGTCCTCCGCCAACAACTATGACATCGTAGAAAAGTTTCATTTACAGATAAATTTGGTACAAAAGTAAGAAATATTTTTCAATTCTTTGCGAATTATTTTGATTAATCGCTATAATTTATTAATTTTGCACGCAGATTCCGTGCGTGTGCGCAAACCATAAGAATACATGAGTGTCACCACAAGAATACATGAGTGTCACCACTCCTTTATGGTGGGTTCTATAAATGCGCTTTGTCAGATTTTGAGATTGTTTTTGAGGAC
>CALZMB010000125.1 GCA_945788485.1 uncultured bacterium
AGCCCGCTACGCTCCTTCTTCAACTTACAATTTGTCCTCGAAAATAATCTCGAAATCTAACAAAGCCAATATATAGAACCACCCTTAAACCAAACGTATCCTTCTGTAGTGTGTCGGCCGTATGTGGGTGTAGTCATTCGCTCCGCATCATCTGCCGTAGTGGCTTCTGCGGCAGTTGTGCCTCATCTCGCGCTCGTAGCGTCTGATTTCCTTCTTCGACTTGTCGCATACGACACAGATGTTGTAGCGGTTGTATCTGTGGTTGCCTTCGAGCATGTGGCGGCGCATATCGAAGGTGCCCGGGCGGCAGTCGTGACGGTGGCTGCAGCATGTTGTGCCGTGAGAGACATGGCGGTCGTTGTGTCCTGTGACGCGCAGCTCAGTGCGCACGCCATTACGGCTTGAGGTGCTGACAGTGACGTTTGTCTTGCCGAACGTTGTTGTGGTGCCGATGAATGTCATGCCGATAATCATCATGCCGATAGTCTTCATTGTCTTCATAGTTGTTGTCCTTTCTTTTCTTTATCGGAAGGCGGAGGCTATATATATAATAAGGTATATAAGCCGGAGCCCGCCGTCCGGAGTTAAACATTGTCTTTATTTTTCAAGTGCAAAGTTAAGGCTTTTCTCATTTCTGCGGAAATTATTTCTCCTATGTCTCAAGGGGAGTTTTCCTACAGGTTCGGGGGAAAATCCTGCGCCGTCCCTGTCCCTTCATCAGAACAGTCTGACACTAAGCCCACTACGCTTTTCCAACTTTCTTGCAAGAAAATTAGGTGGTATGAAAAAAAATACGTAAATTTGTATTCCGAAACCCCATCGCCTCATGGCGCATTGCATACAGAATCCTCCATCCTATGAAAAAGCTCCTTCTGCTCTTCATACTTTTCATGCTCCTCATGCTTCCCTGGCACAGCCATCGTGCCGGCCGGTCCCTGTGTAGTGTTTCGTCTATCGCCCTGCAGTCAGAAGGCTGCGACAGCATCTACGACCTCTATGCCGACAGCATCAACATCATGCTGAAGAGCAACAAGCCCCACATCGCCCTTGGCATAGCAAGCAGGATGTACGAAGAATCGGAGAAGGCCGACGACAACTACGGTCGTTTCCGCGCCTTCATTGCGCTGGCAGACATCTATCAGGTTCGCGGCGACACGCTTCAGGTGATAGAGAACATCAACAAAGCCCTTGAATACGGCAGCAAAGACGACAAGAGGCCTACGCTGACACAGCTCTACATCACGCTCTACCAGCAGAAGATTCCCTTTGGCAAGGTTTTCCACCCTTCAGCCGACAGTCTGCTGAGACTTGCGTTCAATGCAGCGTGCAACCGCGCCGACACTTTCGTCTCTGTGCTCTTCGCCGCATACCAGAGTGCGCGCCGCCGCGACACGACAGGCTACAGGGCTCTCCTTCCCTACCTCGACCATTATGCCACGCCCGCCCTGAAGCGTGAGTATGACAATATCTACCATCGTGTGGTGTCTTACGAGCCGCTGTTCCGTAAAGACATCGGGGGATGTATTGAAGAGAGGAAAAAGATTGCCAGTCCGGCAGAGCGACACGAGGCCATTTACAACATCGCGCGCTTTGCCCCACCCTACAACCCGCAACTGGCATTGCTGTATGCCGACAGCCTTAACATGCAGTATGCCTCGATGCTTCTGCGTTCAAACAACGCCCTCCTCCTCGAGTTCAACTCGATGATAAGCAACCGTATGCTCGCCGCCAAGGCGGTTCAGGAAGAGATGGACTATCAGGCGGCAGCCATCGCCGAAGGCAAGGCCCAGATAGAGCGGCAGCGGCTTCAGCAGGCAGTTCGGCTTCAGCAGATAGAGACCATGCGCCTCGAGCAGGAGCGGCAGGCATACAAGACACAGCTCTATCTCACCAACGCCAACCTGCACCGGCGTCAACTTGAGATAAGACACCAGCAGAACATCAGGCGCAACCAAAGCCTCGCCGCCGAGCAGAAGCGCAACACGGAGCGCCAGATGCTGCTCGGCATCGGCATCGTCATTTTCATCATTATCCTCGCCGTCGCAGCCGTCAGGGCACAGGTATTGCGCAAGAGGGCACGCCACATCGAACGCATCAGGGCGCAAGAGGCTGAGCTGCGCGACACAGCCATACAGGCGTCGAAAGAGAAGGATGCCTTCATACGCAGCATGTCCTACGAGGTGCGCACGCCTCTGAACAACGTCTCGGGATTCGCACAGCTCCTCGCACAGCCTAAAGACGCGCTGAGCGACGAAGAGAGGGAGGAGTACGGGATGCTGATACAGAACGATTCGCTGAAGCTGACGAAATACATCGACCGCCTTCTGAAATCGCCGCAGAACATCTCCATCAACGACATCGAGACGACGGACATACAGGACGGCGAGGAGAGTCTGCGCCGCCGTCTGCGGGAGATGAACCTCCTCCGCCTCATCATTCCGCTCGTCATGGTCGGCCTGACTGCGATGCCCGGCCCACGGCAGTATGCCGCCATCGACCCCATCCACCAGCACACACTCGGCCATATCGACAGCCTCATCAGCCGCGACCTCACCCTTGAGGCACTGAGCCTGGCGCGCCAGCTCAATCGCGAGGCGCACGAGAGAAAGAACATCGAGCTGCGATACCGCATCTACCCCCTTTTCACGAAACTCTTCACACAACGCAACGACATCTCCGCAGCAGCCCTCAACATCAAGAAAACCATCGAGGCTAACAGGATGCGGCAGCAGCCGGACAACCCCACCATGCTCTTCTGCTCGCTGTTCGACTACACCGCATCATATAACGGTCGCGACACAATGCTCGCCGCATACCTCGATTCGGCGATGCATCATGCCGTCACGTCGCGTGAGAAGTGCGAGGTTTATCTCCGTCTGGCAGCCTACAACGGCATACGCAGAGATTCCACGGCATTCAGTGCATACCACAGCCTCTACAAGGCGGCATGTCGAGACACGCTGAATGACCGCCGCCTGCTGTCGCCCCGCATCATTCCGACCACCACGAAGAAGATTGCGACACTCGTAGCCGCCATGGACGGCATATTCAGCGGCGACATGACGAACGCGCGGGCCATCGTCAACGGAGTAAGCGACAACTACACCAGGCACGCCCTGAACTATCTCATAGCACGCTTCAACCGCGACCACTGGCTCGCCCTCACCTACCGCGACTCTATCATGACCGACAACCGCTACAGAAACCGCGGCATCGACAGCCTCGACAGGATATGGATAGAGCGATACCTCGGCAACGACTCTCTGCGCCAGACCATCATGAGAAGACAGCGCGAGACCAACGCGATGCTCATACGACAGCAGCAGCTCGACATCGAACGGCAACGCCTCGAAGCCCGCAACGCCACACACGAGGCCGAGCGGCAGCGCCTCGAGATGTCCAACCGCGCACGTATGCAGCAGCTGCGAGTGAACAAGGCGAAACTGGAGCAGAGCCATCTGGAGATAGAGAGACAGAAACTCGCCATACACAACGAGACGCTCAACAACCGCCGGAACGAGGCAGTCTTCTCCATCCGCGTGATGGGCATCACCGTCCTGGCTCTCGTCGCCAGCATCGCAGTCATCATCACGCTCATCCTCAGAAACCGGAAAGAGACTCGCGAGCTGATGCGCATCACACGCGAGCTGCACAACGCAAGCATCGAGGCGATGCACGCGATGAAGATGAAAAACCAGTTCATACAGAACATGTCGCACGAGATACGCACCCCGCTCAATGCCATCACGGGCTTCTCGCAACTGCTCTCACTGCCCGCCGACACCTTCGACGACAACGAGCGGCAAGAGTTCGCCACATACATCGACAACAACATACGCCTGCTCTCGATGCTGCTCGACGACATCATAAACATCGGAGACATAGAGAAAGGCGAATACCACCTGAAGATAAAGACCTGCCCCGTCAACCGCCAGGCACGCATGGCAATGGCAGCGGTGAAATATCGTGTGCCTGCCGCCATCGACATGCAGTTCCGCTCCGCCCTTCCAGACCACTACAAGGTGCGCACCGACAGCAAGCGCATACAGCAGGTGCTCATCAACTTCCTCACCAACGCCATCAAGCACACCTCCGCCGGCAGCATCACAGTCAGCGTCACACGCAACACCGCCACTGACGGCACCGCCACGATACAATACATCGTCAGCGACACCGGCACCGGCATCCCGCCAGAAGAGGCGGAGAAAATCTTCGAACGCTTCGTCAAGCTCAACGACTTTGTGCAGGGCACCGGCCTCGGACTGAACATCTGCCACAACATCGCCACGAAACTCGGAGGCAGCGTGTGGCTCGACACCGCATATCCCGGTAACACCGAGGGTGTGGAACACGGCGCACGCTTTGTCCTCGCCATACCCGACAGTGCTTAGAAGAGCACAGCCGACGCACACAGACACATACCACATCAACGGCGACAGCCCGGCTTCTTGACTGAAGACCGGGCTGTCGCCGTTGCATAGAAGGACGGAGTATGAGCTGTGACGGGCGTAAGACGGCAGCTTGTTCTACTGAAAGACGTATCAATAGTTCATCCCGACAATCCATATAGGCAGCTTCTTGCCCACCGGAAATTCCATGCCATCGGCAAGGATATACGAATCGGGAACATCAGCAATCTGGTCGAATGACTTCTTTTCTCCCCCAACCTCAATTATCACTCTGCCGTCAATCCTGAAATCACCCTCATCTTTTGAGTATTCCACTACATGATCATGGCTCAGCTGGTTGACGACGAAACATTCCCTTACAGTCCCTGTCACAAGTCGGCTTGACAGGGCATGCAGGATATTGGTGTTGTGAATGAAGATTTTGTCGGGTTTCTGCATCTTTGTCACAGACTTGTTGTCGGTGTATATAAGATTCAGCAGCTCGGCACGCTTCATGGCATTGAGATAATTCAACACCGTATTCTTGTTTATCTCAAGATAAGAAGCGAGTTTTGATATGTTCACCTCGTACGGGAGATTGTCTGCAAGGAAAAGCAGCATAGCCTTCAGCTTGCGCGTGAAAGCAGGGTCAACCCCGCAGAAGGCCGTGATTTCCTGGTCGATGATGAAATTGACGACATTCTCTATCCGGCTGTAATATTCCGTCTCCACGCCATCATAGAACGGATAGTAGCCCACCCTCAGATACTCTTCAAACATCTTGACGGGATGGCATTTGGCATTGACCTCGGCGCAAATCGCGTCAGCATTGCGCAATATCTCGTCAAGAGAACACTTCGGAAGCTGGATACCCTTATAGAAATGGATGAACTCCCGGAAAGACAGCCCCTCCATCGTATATGAAAGCACACGGCGCGACAAGTCTGCATCGGCATTCAATATCTGTATGAGCGACGAACCGGTGAATGTTATCCTCAAATGAGGATAGAGGTCAATGATTTCCTTAATCTCTACGCTCCATTTGGGATATTTGTGAACCTCGTCGAGAAACAGATGCTCCCCGCCCATCATAGCGAACCGCTCGGCAAGCTGCAGGAGTGTGTTGGTTGTGAAATACATGCTGTCAACAACACAATACAGCGCCTTGCCTGCTGTCGTGCCGTATGTCTGGCGGATATACTGGCGCACGAGCGTTGTCTTGCCCACGCCACGCGAGCCTTTGATCGCTACGAGTTGGCTTGACCAATTGATGTCATTGATAATCTCCCTTACGATGTCCATCTTCACTTGGGAAATGTACATCTGGTGCTTTCTGAACAGTGTTTCCATAAAAAAACGTTTCCGGTTTGTATGGCGCAAAAGTATAAAAACTTGCTGAGAAAACCAAAAAATATCGAAAAAAGCTTACTCTGATAAGCGAAATTTAACCAAAATCGCTTATCGTGATAAGCGGTTTTGATAATTTTTCGCTTATTACAATAAGCGGTTTGGCGGATTTCTGCAATATGAGTATGTGCATTTTCGATATTGCCTTATTCCGGATTCGTTTGTCTTCGACATGCTTTAAGTAGGCGAGTTGACAAGGTTTTCACGACAACAGAGACAACGGGGACAACATTGTGGGATATATTGTTTGAACGTTTGTCACAGGAGAGACACTATAACGGGGACAACATTTGTTTTTGCAGAAGAATGCTTTTGACAACTGTCAAAAGTCTGTTGTCCATGTTGTAGTTTTGTCACTTGGTGGAAACGGTGACTGCTATTACTACGGGGTGTCGTAGTTGTCTCTGTTGTCTTTAAAATGATATAGAAATAACTGTCAAATCGCTTACTATTCAACTTACGACACTCTTGAATTACCTTATTATATATATAAGGCATAAACGTCTGCTGTCATGTCTTTTTGAAAGCCGCGTCGCCGCCTGCGGTGACATTCGTCATGCTTATCGACAGCAAGAGGAGTGCGGGGGAAGTGCGTAACCCCGGCAAGAAGACCGTCCGCATATAAGGGCGTACAAACCACAATATGACATTTTGCAACCCCGAAACGGCACATTGCTTACATATTGTCAAACGGCGCGACACTGCAAGAAAGTCAATCTTGCCTGCAAAAACCGAGCCGGAGGCTGAAAAATCTTGACAAACGAAAAACTTGAAATTAACATTTCAGAATGCATCTTCACTCTATTGACAAGCATGATTTTCACATGCTGAAGTGCAAGAAAGTCAACCTTGCACCCTCACTTTGACTATTTTGCGACCTCACTTTGACTATCTTGCACACCGATTAAGAGTATTTTACACCGCTTTTCCG
>CALZMB010000126.1 GCA_945788485.1 uncultured bacterium
GTCGCTCCCTGCATGGGAGCGTGGATTGAAACTTAATCCCCTTATATTCAAGGTACGCAAGCAGTGTCGCTCCCTGCATGGGAGCGTGGATTGAAACTTGTTTGTCGAGCGCAGCCTTCGCCGGAACAATGTCGCTCCCTGCATGGGAGCGTGGATTGAAACGATGCACACCGATAAAGGCAGCGTCGCCGTAGGGGTCGCTCCCTGCATGGGAGCGTGGATTGAAACTGGTGACGGGCATCGCGCATCACTTCGCGCAAAAGTCGCTCCCTGCATGGGAGCGTGGATTGAAACATTGGATTGTTTGGTTTGTCGCGAAAACGTTGACGTCGCTCCCTGCATGGGAGCGTGGATTGAAACTCCGGGTGGTCCGTAACGCCCGCGCGCTGCAATGTCGCTCCCTGCATGGGAGCGTGGATTGAAACACGGCAGAACCACTCTCCAACCCCCACACCGCAGTCGCTCCCTGCGTGGGAGCGTGGATTGAAACATGCGTGAAGAATCATCAATTTTTCGGCATGGCGTCGCTCCCTGCGTGGGAGCGTGGATTGAAACTTGCTGCTGATGGGGGTGAAATCAGTCTGTGAGGTCGCTCCCCGCGTGGGAGTGTGGATTGAAACACCCCGGAAAGTATTAGAGAGGGACACCAAAACAGTCGCTCCCCACATGGTGCGTGGATTGATATTCACACGATAGTATGCACGTAAAGCACATATTCGTGTGGGCTACGCTTTTGTGGCTAATCCCGCTTTTTTGTGCCTGAAAATGCTATTTCAATATACTTGCCATGTCGCCTCGCTTCTCAAAAATGTGAATTATGTGAACAATGTGAACCGTGAATTTTGTGATTTCGGTTATTGCTGTCCGATAAAATTTGAAGCCATGCGCATATATGCGTGATAAAAAACGGGAAAGAAACTATGCCCTTTCCCAAAATGTTTGTAACTTTGTGTGACCAAACTACAAATTTTCAATCCTATGTACAAAGGTGCAACAAATTTTGTAATTCCCGTATTCGGAGAGATAGTGAAGTTTCTCGACAAGCAAAAATGGAGCTCTTCCGGCAAAACGAGGGACCAAATTCTGAGAATTGCAAGACCAATGCCTATTTACAGGCAATTAACCAACAGAATTAATCAAATCCCGATTTTTATCGGATGACAATAGATTTCTGTATTTTGTTATTGTACAATGTATAATGTTTTTCCTTTCTGAAAATTTGTGGCGTAGTGAGAAAATTCGTATCTTTGCAGGCGGAAGGCGGCGGCGTGTGCCGTTGCCGGAAGATAAAGGTGGGTTATATAAATGCCCACCGTCAAATTTAATGAATATCCAAGGGGTTAACGTTTTGCCATCTTTTGGATTCTTTTTGGTGCAAATTGCAAGTCGTATCGGTCACGTAGCCCGCTACGTTCCACTCTCCAACTTGCAATTTGTCCTCAAAAACAATCTCAAAATCTGACAAAGCGCATTTATAGAACCCACCTAAACAACTGTTGACTATGAAGATTTTCGGAGTGGGGATGAATTATGTCCCACACAATAAAGAGATTGAATCTGCGTTATTACAACATGCGGCAGCCCCTGGGGCTGACCGTGACCCTGTGATTTTCACGAAGGCTGACAGCGCGTTGCTGAAAGACGGCAAGCCGTTCTTCGTGCCGGATTTCATGGGGCGGATAGACTATGAGACGGAGTTGGTGGTGCGCATCAGCCGTCTGGGGAAAGGTATCCCGGAGCGCTTCGCCCATAGATACTACGACGCGGTGACGGTGGGCATCGACTTCACGGCGCGCGACATGCAGCGCAGCTTGAGGGCTGAGGGTATGCCGTGGGACATCTGCAAGGGGTTCGACGGCTCTGCCGTGATTGGCGAATGGGTGGAGAAAGACCTGTTGCGCGATATGCGGACACTGACGTTCAGAGGTGAGGTGAACGGAGGGGTGGTGCAGCAGGGATGCACGGCGGACATGATTTTCAGCATCGACCGTCTCATCAGCTATATCTCTACGTTCTTCACGTTGAAGACGGGCGACATCATCTTCACGGGAACGCCGGCTGGCGTGGGTCCTGTCACTGTCGGCGACCATATCACGGGCTTCGTCGAGGAGCGCAAAGTGCTGGAATTCGATGTGAAATGATTTTTTCAGTTGACTAAAATAGATATACGACAACAAAGACAACAAGGACAACCTTTGGCATACTGATTGTTGCCTCAGTTGTCACTGAGTGACAAACAACTGAGACAACGTGAGCTACGTCATCCGCAATAGATGTTGTCATGGTTGTCTCTGTTGTCGTGAAAAAAACTTGTAAAAGAATATGCGATATTCACTTCTCTTCCTGTTGTCGCTCGTCTTTGGCGCAACGGCGCAGGCGCAGCGTTTCGTCAACCTCACCGCCCGTGAGGTGGCTGTCGATAGTGTGCTGCCCCGCTGGACGTATGCCGTGCCGCTGCCTGAGGGCTGCGACGCTGATACATACGGCGTGGAGCTGCTCTATCCGGAGTTTATCGACTTGACGGAGGAGGAGGCGAGACGATGCCGCGAGCTGACGGGCGACGCTGTGCTGCCCGCGATGCCAGTGGTGGAGCGCATGGCGGTGAGGTCGCGTAAGGCTGACCGGCTGCTGCTGAGCCTCACGCCTATTGTATTTAGGGAGGGGAGATACCGTGCGCTTGTCAGCTTCATGCTGAAGACGGACGGCGACGGCAATGACAGATTGCGGCAGACTGAGGGAAGCGTTGCGATGACGACACGCGCCGGGGATGCCGCCTCGCGCTATGCCGCACACTCTGTGCTGAGCACGGGGCGATGGGCGAAGGTGCGGGTGAGGGAGACGGGGCTGTGCCGCCTCACGGAGGATGTGATACGCCGCGCGGGCTTCACCGACCTCTCGCGAGTGAGGATATACGGCTATGGCGGCAACCTCGTGCCGGAGAAGCTGACGGGCATTTATCTGAAGGAATATGACGACCTGAAGCCTGTGGCGTCGGCGATGAAGGACGGGGCGAGGGTGTTCTTCGCCAAAGGACCTGTCTCGTGGGAACAGCGCGACCAGCGGTCACGCACGCGTAACCCGTATGCCGACTACGGATGCTATCTCATCACCGAGGGCGAGACGCCTGCCGACACTGTCGATATAGAACGCATAGCTGACGAGTGGCGCGTGTCGTGCAACAGGTTCTACTCGCTGTATGAAAAAGATGAATATGCCTTGTTCACCGGAGGACGGAACCTCGTGGAGAAGACCGCCGCCGACGCCCAGGCGGGACAGAGCCGCACGGTGAGCATCGCCGCCCCGCGGGGCGCGCTGAAGGAGGAAGGCGGCGTGCTGACTTTGTCTCTTTCGGCGGAGACGGACATGACCTTCACGGTGGAGATGAACGGAACGAGGATTGGCGGCGGCACGATGTCGCTGCCGGCATACAGCAAGGCGACGATAGAGAGCTTCTCGTTCGACGTGGCGACGATGGAGGCGGAGAACGAGGTGACCGTCACTCCTGCATCGGGAGGGAAGATGCGCATAGACTATGTGATGCTGTACGCGCGAGAGGTGGAGGACGCCATGCCGGCGGAGAGCCTGCCGCTGCAGACGGCGGAGTATGTCTGCAACATCACGCAGCAGGACCATCATGCCGACACGCCCGTTGACCTCACCATCATCATACCCACATCGCAGAGGCTGCGCGCGGAGGCTGAACGCCTGAAGGCGCATCATGAGAGCCGGGACGGCATGACGGTGAGGGTGGTGCCGGCTGACGAGCTGTACAACGAGTTTTCGAGCGGCACGCCTGACGTCTCGGCTTACAGACGATATATGAAGATGCTGTACGACAAGGCGCAGACAGCGGACGAGACACCTAAGCATCTGCTGCTGTTGGGCAAATGCGTGTGGGACAACCGCCTGCTGACGGCGGAGTGCAGGAATCTTGACACTGACGACCTGCTGCTGTGCTATGAGAGCGAGAACTCTGTGAGCGAGACGGAGTGTTTTGTCGCCGAGGACTTCATCGCCTTGCTCGATGACGACGAGGCTCTCTACAAGAAGAGCGGCACGAGGATGGTGTTCAGCGGAATACCAGACATCGGCATCGGACGCATTCCTGCCTTGACGGCGGAGGAGGCTGCCGTGGCGGTGGACAAAATCACGGCATACGCCGAGAACCGCAACGCCGGGGCGTGGCAGAACACGCTGATGTTCATGGGCGACGACGGGAACAACAACTTACACATGAGTGCGGCGAACGGCGTGGCGGACATCGTGGCGCAACGCTTCCCGGGATATGACATACGGAAAGTGATGTGGGACGATTTCACTCGCGTGCAGTCTGCCACCGGCAACCGCTACCCCGACTGTGAGGACATCGTGAAGACGCGGCAGCAGGACGGCGCACTCGTGATGGACTACTGCGGACACGGCGCGGCAAACTCCATCTCGCACGAGTATGTGCTGACGCTGGCTGACTTCCAGGGCTTCACGAACACGAACCTGCCTGTATGGATAACGGCATCGTGCGACACGAGCCCGTATGACGGCGTGGAGGAGAACATCGGCGAGACGGTGGTGATGAGCGGCAAGGGCGGCGGCATCGCTTTCTACGGCACCACACGCACGGTGTTCGCGAACTATAACGAGCAAATCAACCGCGAGTTCGTGTGCGCGCTGCTCGACACCATGGAGGACGGGACATCCATGACGCTGGGCGAGGCGAACCGCCGGGCGAAGGAGAACCTCGTGGTAAAACAGACCGACCTGACGTGCAACAAGCTGCAATATAATCTTCTGGGCGACCCGGCGCTGCGCATCAACACGCCTGTCATGCGCTGCGTGGTGGACACCATCAACGGCATAGCCGTCAACGGCGATGCACGGACGGCGGAGCTGCACGCCAACAGCCGCGTGACTGTGGCGGGACACTTGGAACGAGGCGGCGAACGGGTGGAGAACTTCGCGGGACGTATAGCGGTGACGGTGAAGGACAGCAAGGAGCTGCGCACATGCTTGGACAATGCGGGCGAAGCGAACAAGCCTTTCACATACTACGACCGCACGAACACCCTCTTCACAGGCAGCGACAGCATACGCGACGGCAGATTCAGATTCACCTTCGTCATGCCGCGCGACATAAACTACACAGACGAGAGCGGACTGATGACTCTCTTCGCCTACGGCGCAAAGGACATGCCGACAGCGCACGGCGAGACGGAGGCCTTCACCGTGGGAGGTTCGGAGACGGTGTTCAACGACAGCATCGGACCGTCGGTGTTCTGCTATCTCAACACACCGTCGTTCATGAACGGCGGCGATGTGAACACCATGCCGTTCTTCGTGGCGGAGATACGCGACAACGACGGCATCAACGCCTCTGGCGCCGGCATAGGACACGGCATGCAGCTCGTGGTGGACAACGACCCTGGCTTGACATTCAACCTTAACGACGCGTTCTGCTTCGACTTCGGCTCGTACACCTCGGGCACGACATACTGCTGCCTGCCCGAACTTGCGGCGGGACGCCACACGCTGACATTCCGGGCGTGGGACATATTGAACAACCCATCGACGACGCGCCTCGACTTCAATGTGGTGAACGGCTTGCCGCACGACGTGACATCGCTCAGCGTCACGAACAACCCGGTGAGAACCGCCACGACATTCATCATACAGCACAACCGGCCTGCCGCGCAGCCCGACATGACGGTCGAGATTCTCGACATGAGCGGCAGACTGCTGCAGACCGTGGCGGCGCAGACGGTGAGAGGCTCGGCGACAGCGACAGCCGACTGGGACGTGACATCTGGCAGCGGACAACGACTTGAGACGGGCGTGTATCTCTACCGCGTCCGCTCAGTGTGCGACGGAAACGTGCAGGTGTCGAAGGCAAAGAAAATAATTGTGTTGTAGTCAACTCGTCAACTAAAGAGTATCAACTCGTCAACTCATCAACTTGTCAACTCGTCAACTAAAGAGTATCAACTTGTCAACTCGTCAACTCGTCAACTTGTCAACTAAAGAGTATCAACTCGTCAACTTGTCAACTTTAAAAAAAGATATGAAACGATTACTGATTATGTGTCTCGCCATCGCAGGATGGCTCACGACATGTCGTGCGCAGGACAAGCAGGACATGTTCAACCCCATCAAC
The DNA here is from genome assembly GCA_945788485.1 of uncultured bacterium. Classification (GTDB taxonomy): domain Bacteria; phylum Bacteroidota; class Bacteroidia; order Bacteroidales; family Bacteroidaceae; genus Prevotella. The sequence goes on from CALZMB010000126.1 coordinate 6,146, forward strand.
CATAGCGTGACGTCGCAGACCATAGCTCCCGACGCACGCGCGGCTGGTATGGGAGATGTCGGCGCCGCCACCGACCCCGACGTCGTGTCGCAATACTGGAATCCCGCGAAATATCCCTTCACCATCTCCAGGGCGGGCGTGGCGCTGAACTATACGCCGTGGCTCAGGCAGTTGGTGAGCGATATGGACCTCGCCTATCTCGCCGGATACTACCGCATCGGCAACTACTCTGCCGTCTCCGCCTCGCTGAGATATTTCTCGCTCGGTGAAGTCTTCACCTCAAGCAGTATCTCGAGCGACGACGAGATGACCATCAACCCCTACGAGATGTCAATCGACGTGGCTTACTCCATGATGCTCAGCGAGAAATTCTCTATCGCAGCAGCGATAAGATGGATATACTCTGACCTCACCTACGACTACACGGAGGACACCTCGCCCGGCTCAGCTTTCGCCGCCGACATCGCGTGCTACTATCAGGACTATCTCAACATCGGCTCGCGAGAGTGTCAGCTCGGACTGGGACTGAACATCTCGAACATCGGCT
>CALZMB010000127.1 GCA_945788485.1 uncultured bacterium
CTGCTTCTTCTCCCTGCCCACACCCCGGCAAGGAAGATGAGGATGATGACGGTCTCAATCATGTAGTTCGCTTTGCAGCCGTATCTCACGATGACGGGACGGTCCCTAAGCACATCGCCAAGAAGATGCTGCTCGTGAAGGATGACAGCTTCGCCGAAGAGATTCTCGACGGCGGTGTCCCAACGCGGGGTGGTGATGTCGGTCCATCGCATAAACTCGCCCTTGGCTATCGGCTTGCCTGTGTTGCGGTTCCAGATTTTCTTGCGGTCGGCACGGTATTTCGCTACAGCACGCTCCTGCTTTATCTTCTTCACAAGCGTCTCAACCTCTGCCTTGTCGGCTGTGCCAATAGAGTCTCTGACTTGTTGGCGTATAGCCTCAGTGTGCTCGCGGTCGCGTTTCATCTTCAGTTCTTTCCGTGCCATCTCTTTCGGCCAGACGAAGGTGCTGTATTCCCACCGTGCGAAACCCCATATAAGCAATGCGGGCAGCAGAACGGCAAAGAGGAGGAACATGGGGCGGAAGAAGCGTCGGCGGCGTGTGATGAGAGCGGCGAGAAAGACTTTCAGCCCATTGTTGAGTGACACGCCTGCCGTAAGGATGAACATCGCCACCGTCTCTTTCGCATTGAGGGCAGAGCCGTGACGGAGCTTCATGCCTGTGATATATAACGTGAGGAGGAGTGCTGCCATAGAGATGACGAAATGGTCGGGCACCATCGTTGACAGCATGATGAAAGCGAAGCCGTAGTAGAAGGCGCAGAGCAGACAGGCTTCGCCTCGTCTCAGCTCTATGACGCGTGTAATGATGCGGAATAGGAAGATGCAGGAGTATGTGGCGCAAATGACGAGCATAACCGCGGTTACTATCGTTGCGCAGTTTGTGCCGGTGAGCATGATGAGCATCTGGTTGACCTGATTGAGAGGCCACAGCATGAAGGCGAGCAGAGGATGGCGATAGACGTTATACACCGTGTCCCACTGCGACATCAGCTCGTAGGTGAGGGGGTCGAAGCCAGAGATATGGAAGGCGCGGACGAAGAGACGGTGGTAGGACGATGTGAGCTGGCTGAACGAACCGTAGTATTTTGCCACCGTCATGGCGTTGAGCAGCGTGAAGATGATGGCAGAGACGACTGCCAGCCAACGCTCGTCACGATGTATGCGTAGTATGTCCAGAATCTTGCGCATTGCGTGTTTTTTCAATTTTAATTTTGAATGTACAAAGTATAATGTTCGATACAGTCTATATTGTTCGCCAAATTATTCAATTATACATTATGCATTGAATATATATTGATGTATTTTTCTGCCACTGCATTCTCGCTGTATTCGCGCACCACTTTCTCACGGCAGTGTGTGCTGTAGGCTGCGTTGTTGTTGAGAGTGTCAATAAGGCCTTGGGCGAGGTCTGCTGTGTCACGATAGCGTGCGACATAGCCGTTCTGTTTATGGTCTATCATCTCCGGTATGCCGCCGATGTCGAAGCCGACGCATGGTGTGCCGCACGACATCGCTTCCATGATGGTGTTGGGCAGGTTCTCGGAGAGAGAGGGAAGAACGAAAGCGTCGGCGGCGGAATAGACTTTGCATATCGTCTCTGCATCGCGTATATAGCCGAGGGCATATACCTCAGTGTCAGGTATCAGGTCTTTGATGCCGTTGTCTCTGCCTCCAAGCATGACGAGAGCGATGCTGTTGTCGTGGATTCTCTGTATGGCGTCGGCAAGATATGCCATGCCTTTGTTGGGATTGTTGACGCTTTGGGCGACAAAGAGCAGCAGTTTCTTGTCTGTCGGCAGATGGAGCGCGTCGCGGCAGGCTGTTTTGTCGTGTGGCGCATAGCGCGCGGTGTCTATGGGGTTCGGCACGCATCTCACATCCTGTTGGGCGAGCAGGCTGCTTTTCAAAGCCTCTGCTTTCAGCCATCTGCTGCATGTGACGAAGGTGATGTTGTGACGCGCATAGAGACGGCGCTTCTTCTCCCATACTGTGTGCGAGAGGTCGTTGGGGTGTGGATGGGTGAGGTATTTGCAGTTGCCGCACTGTGCCTGGTATGCCTCGCAGCCGAGTGTGAGGTGGCAGATGCCTGTCGTAGTCCATGCGTCGTGCATGGTCCATACGATGCGTTTGCCGCTGTTGACGATTTTCTGCAGGATGTTGAACGACAGGAAACCTTGGTTCACCCAATGCAGATGTATGACGTCAGCCTCCTTGTATTCTTTGAGTTTAGTGACATCCTCGCCTGTAAGGGCGATGTCGATGGCATAGAGGTTGTCGCGTCTGCCACGGTTTGCAAGCAGAATGGCGAGGCGTTCTTTTACGAACGCCCATGTCTTGCCTCTTATCCAGCCCTTACAGCTGACGGCCATAGATGTCTCGACACCGTTTTTCTGCAGTGCCTCCTTCAGCCGTGAGGCGGCTATTGCTGCACCGCCTGCTGTGGCGTATGTGCTTAGTATCAGTACTTTCACTGTTTCTGCTGTTGTTGTCACTCTTTGTCCTGTACTTGCAGAGCCCGCCTATAGCCTTCTCAGCAGTTCTGTCACCACCCGCCAGATGTTGTCGATGGTTGACAGTTGCACACGTTCGTGAGTGCTGTGCGGCTCAAGTATGCGTGGTCCGATGCTCGCGATGTGCAGGCCCTGGAATTTCTCTACGAGGAATCCGGCTTCGAGCACGAAGTGCATCGCCACTTTCTTTGGAGTGAAGCCGAGCACGTCCTGGAATGTCTGGCATGTCGTGGCGACGAGGCTGTTGTCCGGGTCTTCTTTCCATGCCGGAGCTTTCATCACTGTCTCTACGGCTGCTCCGCTCACCTCGAAGATTTTCCGTATCTGCATTGCGAGATTCTCCATGGCAGCGTTGTCGAAGCTGCGGGTGTGGGTGCTCACTTCAAAGATGTTGCCGTTTTGCGCAACGCGCCCGATGTTGTTGCTCGTCATCGCCGTATGGGCATCGAGCATCTCAATCGGACCGACAGGAATGCCATTGATGGCAGCGAGCAGCAGATGTGTCGCTTCTTCTGATACGACACTGGCTTTCCACACCGACGCTTCGCAGATTGCCGTCACCTCGCTGTCGGTCTCTGCATATTGCTGTTCGAGCTGTTCGTCGCATTGGCGTACAAGCGTCTCGAATTTTTCTCCGTCCTCTTTCGGCACCACCACTTTCGCCGTAGCTGAAGACGGGATGGAAGCCGCCGCCGTACCGCCGTTGAAGTTGACGAGATACAGCTTTATGTCGCATTGCCTTATGGCGACGAGCAGCAGGTTTGCGAGCACTTTTATCGCGTTCGCCCTGTTGCGTATGATGTCCACTCCGCTGTGTCCGCCCTTTCCGCCTGACACGCTGATGTTGTATGCCACATATCCTTCCGGCATCCGTTGTCTTGTGAAAGGCAGACGGGCTGTCTGCATATATGCTCCGGCTGCTCCCACCGTTATCTCGTCGTATGCTTCTGAATCGAGGTTCAGCACCCGGCGGCCTTTGATGAAATCAGGAGCCATGCGTTCTGCTCCGCTCATGCCGTCCTCTTCGTTTGTCGTGGTGAGCACCTCAAGCGGCGGATGCTGCATCGTCTTGTCTTCAAGAATGGCGAGTGCCATCGACAGTCCTATGCCGTTGTCTGCCCCCAACGATGTGCCTTTCGCCCTCATCCATTGTTCTCCTTCGATGCTTACGGTCTCCGTTTCTATGGCGTCTCTCAACGCGTCGAAACGTTTGCCGTCTTCTGCCACACACACCATGTCGCAGTGGTTGAGAATGACAACAGGCTCGTGGTCTTCATAGCCTGGCGATGCCGGCTTGCGGATGACGACGCAGTTCTCGCTGTCGCGTTTCCATTCGAGATTGTGGCTCTCTGCAAACTGGCAGAGATAGTCAGCTATCCGCTCTTCATGGTGCGAGGGGCGGGGTATGGCGTTTATCTCACTGAAAATCTTGTAGTAGCTCATGGTTAATTAATAATATATAATGTACATGCGTGATGTACATTAATTTGGCTTGTAGTCGTTGACAGCGTCGATTACTCTCCTGCACTCATCGTCGCTCATGGCTTGATGGCACGGCAGCGAAAGTTCTTCGCGGTGTATCTTCTCTGTCACTGGCAGTTGCAGATGTGCCATCTCTTTGTATGCCTCTTGTTTGTGTGGCGCGATGGGGTAGTGTATCATCGTTGAGATGCCTGCATTGGCAAGATGAGCTTGCAGCCTCTCCCTGTCTTGGCAGAAGACGGGGAAGATGTGGAATACGCCGCACGGCGGCGGCAGCGTCACTGCGTCGTTGGTTATGCCTTTGAGATATAACGCCGCTATCTCCTGCCGCCTGGCGTTGTCATCATCGAGATGTTTGAGCTTCACTCTCAAAACGGCGGCTTGTATCTCGTCCAAGCGTGAGTTCCTGCCTTTGTTCCGGAATATGTATTTTTTGTCCGAACCGTAGTTGGCGAGGCGTCTCACCATTTTCGCCGTTTCGTTGTTGTCAGTCACTACACATCCTGCATCACCCAGCGCGCCGAGGTTTTTCCCTGGATAGAAGGAGTAGGCGCATGCTGATATCACGTCTTCTGGCAGAGCCTTGTGCTGCAGTCCGTGTCCCTGTGCGCAGTCTTCGAGCAGCAGCAGCCTGTGGCGTTGGCATATATCTGCTATCTCTGTGCAGTATGCGTTGTATCCGTACAGATGCACAATCATGATGCAGCGTGTGCGTGGCGTGACGGCATCTTCTATACATCGTGGGTCTATCTGCAACGTGTCGCGACGTGGTTCTGCGGGAACAGGCGTCAGTCCGCTGTTGCTCACGGCGAGCCACGATGCGATGTATGTGTTGGCAGGTACGATAACCTCGTCGCCTTCTGCCAGCAGTCCCATCTCTTTCCATGCCGTCAGGGTGAGGGTGAGTGCGTCAAGGCCGTTGGCACAGCCAATGCAGTGGGTGTGGTGTGTGTATGTTGCGTATTCTGCCTCAAACGCTTTAACCTCTTCGCCGAGAATATACCATCCTCCGCTCACCACACGTTCTACGGCACGCGCTATCTCATCGCCGTGCATCGCGGTGATGTCTCGTAGCGGGAGATATGGCATGTGGTGGTGTGTGGGCATGTTCTTTTTGGTTGAGATGACGTTGTAGTCGTTAGTAACGATTGTTGCTATTGTAACGTATGTATCGTTAGTTTCATCAACTGCAAACGCTATTTCCTTCCGAAGTCAGCTGGTATCTCGCCCCAGTTTTTTGTGTCCCATTTCATTATGGGCACTCTGAACGAGTGTGTGCGCAGCCAGTTCTCCGCCCTTGCGATGATGTCATACAGAGGTTTTGTCTTCTCGTTCAGTTCCAGTTTTGTCTTGCATTGCATCTTCTTCACCCAGAGCTGCGCGTTGACAGAGTCAGAGTAGATGACGTGTTTGTTCATCCCCTGTTTCTCAAGAAGGGCGAGGGCATGCACGATGGCGAGAAACTCTCCGATGTTGTTTGTCCCGTGCATCGGTCCGAAGTGGAAAATCTGCCGTCCGGTGTTCAAGTCCACGCCACGATATTCCATCGGTCCGGGATTGCCCGAGCAGGCGGCATCCACTGCCCATGCCAGTTGTGCGCTGTATGTCGGCTTCATCTGTATTTCAGATTGTGGAAGTGTCTTCTTTTGTCTGCTCCGCAGCCTTACATTCTCTCAGGCACTTCGATGCCGAGCAACGCCATGCCGTTTCGGATGTTCTTTGCCACGTTGCGGGCGAGGAGTAGGCGGAATTTCTTCTGTCCTTCGTCGTCAGCATTGAGGATGCTGAAGTCATGATAGAACTGGTTGAACTGCTTGGTCAGCTCGTAGCAGTATGCCGCGATGCCGGCCGGGTTGTAGTCTTTTCCCGCCTGCTGCACTGCAACGCCGTATTCGCTGATTTTCTGTATGAGGTCTATCTCCTTCTGTGCGAGGTTGACTGGCGCGGCCTCTGCCGTCAGTCCCTGTGCCTCTGCCTTGCGCAGTATCGAACGTATTCGTGCGTAGGTGTATTGTATGAAGGGTCCGGTGTTTCCGTTGAAATCTATCGATTCCTCCGGGTTGAAGAGCATGTTTTTTCGTGCGTCAACTTTCAGGATGAAATATTTCAACGCTCCGAGCCCCACGATGCGTGCCACCTCTTGTTTCTCAGCCTCTGTCATGTCGTCGAATTTCCCGAGTTCGTCGCTTGTCTGCCTTGCGTCAGCTATCATAGCCGCCATGAGGTCGTCAGCATCCACGACGGTTCCTTCGCGCGATTTCATCTTGCCGTTAGGCAGTTCCACCATGCCGTACGAGAAGTGCACGAGGTCTTTTCCCCATTTGAAGCCGAGTTTGTCGAGCAGTATGGAGAGCACCTGGAAATGATAGTTCTGTTCGTTTCCGACGACATATATCATCTGGTCGATAGGATAGTCTTGAAATCTCAGCTTTGCTGTGCCGATGTCCTGTGTCATATAGACCGAAGTGCCGTCAGAGCGCAGCAACAGTTTTTCGTCAAGCCCTTCGCCTGTGAGGTCAGCCCATACAGAGCCGTCGTCTCTGCGGTAGAAGAATCCTTTCTGCAGACCTTCCTCCACTTTCTCTTTTCCTTCGAGATAAGTGTCTGATTCGTAGTATATCTTGTCGAACGACACACCCATCATCTTGTATGTCTCGTCGAATCCGGCATACACCCATTCGTTCATCTTCTTCCA
>CALZMB010000128.1 GCA_945788485.1 uncultured bacterium
ACTCATAAATCTACCCTTAATCGTGTATTGGATGATAGTTGCGGATTTTAGGAAATAATAACTGATACACGGAAATATTTCACCATGAAAAGATGAAAAAAGAGACAAAAATGCATTCCTTTTTGTTTGTTTAACTCAGAAGACACATTTTTTTGCACAAACTTTTTTGGTGATTGGAGATTAATGCCTATCTTTGCAGCATTACGAACACCATAGGCCAGGCATGGCGGTACACATTATTATATATATACATTATTTATTATATACTCACAACGCGGAACAATATGAAAGCATGCAAGATTGTCTCGATGCTTACGATACTCGCCAGCACACTTGCAGGATGCAAATCCATAGGCACGAAACAGAAAACAGCAGAAGATGTGAGACTGATTGTCACCTATATCTCGCAAAACACTATGTGCGCCATGGAAGACGGCAAGATGCCTCAGCCTGTGACGAAAAGCGACACTGTCATCGCAAGAAAGAACGGAAAGATAGGCGATTTCTTCGTTGAGGAGTTGTCAACTGACAGCATAACACTGCGTCCAGACATGTTCGACTATTTCTCCACAGCATTCGACAAAGACAAAAAACACGTCATACTGCACCGAGGCGAGACTATATCATTGTCAATGACAGGAATCACAGACGCGTCGCACACTGTGACATTCCGCTTCGCGGAATAAGCGCCCGTCACTCATATAAGGCTGCAAAATCTCTAACTGACAGCATCAAGGAAAAAAGACGGACAACAAGAAACAAGTGATTCATATATTTCTTTATTCACAACATCAAAACAAGTTCTACTATGAAACAGAATGAGAAAATCATTTCAGCCATCATCATTGCAGCAGGCATTGTTGTGATGGGCTTTGCTCTTCGCAGCGGCATTGTGACATTCAAGGACATGGACAGAAAAGTCACTGTAAAAGGATTGTCAGAACGTGAAGTGAAGGCCGACAAAGTGACATGGCCTTTGGTTTACAAGGAATTGGGCAACGACCCTGCCGAAATGTACAAGCTGTTGGAATATAAGAACCGCCAAGTAGTGGCTTTCCTCAAATCAGCAGGAATAAAGGACGATGACATCAGCGTCAATCCGCCAGTTATCACAGACCGTCAAGCTGACAACTACGGCAATGAGATAATGAACTATCGCTACAAGGCAAAGAGCGTCATCACCGTGACATCATCGGATGTTGACAAAGTACGCTCGTTGATGCGCCGTCAGTCAGAACTGATGAAACAAGGCATTGCTCTTGTCAGCGAAGAATACAGCAACACTACTGTGTCGTACGAATTTACAGGACTGAACAAGATCAAGCCAGAGATGATTGAAGAAGCCACAAAGAACGCACGTGCGACAGCACAGAAATTTGCAGACGACTCCGAAAGTTCGCTCGGCGACATACGCTCTGCTCAACAAGGGCAGTTCTCAATAGAGGACCGCGACAGCAACACCCCGTACATCAAGAGGCTCAGAGTTGTAAACACGATAGAATATTCGCTGAAATAACAGGAAGAGAAACTGAAGAAACTGTTGCTGGAAAAAGAAACGATGCCAAACAATAAGACCAGAGACAACAGGGAATCATCCGAAACAAGACAAAGACAGAATGACAACAAAGCAAGAAGCAAAGCCGGAGATACTGATAAAAAAAGCATTAACATCTGTCCTTCCAAGCAATGACACGTCTGCAAGTTCGCCAGAAAAAGAGATGTCCGGCACACCAGACACCCAAACTATTGGAGAATTATATCCTAAATTGCGCAGCAATGCGATAGACTATTTTACAATCACATTGGGTTGTCTGATTGTCTGTATCGGTTTCGTGTTGTTTATCAGTCCCTATAAGTTTGTACCTGGAGGCGTATTCGGCACCAGCATCGTTCTCCATAACCTAATGCCGCAGTTCCAAGTGGGAACATTCAGCTATCTCATCAGCATACCACTATTGATAGCCTCATATTTCCTGTTAGGGAAAGGAATAGGAGCAAAGACTTTATACGCCACGCTCCTGACACCATTCTTCATGAATGTATTGTCTGAAATGGTGTATCCCACACCCGAGGCTTTGCAGCAGCTGTCTCCTGCCGAACTGTTCGGAGGAAGGCTCGACCTCTCTGACAACCTCATCCTCGCTGTCGTTTTAGGGTCAGTCATGATAGGCATCGGTTCCGGCTTCATAATGAAAAGCCATTCCACCACAGGCGGCACAGACATCGTAGCAATGCTTCTACACAAATATCTGAGAGTACGTTTCTCAAATGCGCTGCTCGGAGTTGATGCTACAATAGTGGGGTTTGGCCTGCTTGTGATAGGTTTTGGCATAGGCATCGATTCTGAAACAAAGAATACATGGATGCTATCGGGCTACTCACTCATCTGTATCTTCATCATGTCTCGTACATTGGCATACATCGCTTCCGGCTCGAAAAACAACAAGCTGATATTTGTCATCACCCGCAAAGACGATGAAGCGCTTCGCGACTACATCATCAACCGCCTCGACCGCACTGCAACCGTGCTTGACGGCGAGGGACTTTATTCACGCGGAGAGAAACAGACATTGTTGATGATGGTACGTATGCGTGAAGTCGAAGCCGTAACCACAGCAGTCAAGACTATCTCCCCAGACGCTTTTGTCATCGTAACTGATGCCTACGACGCATACGGAAAACGCTGGAAGGCTTTCCCTGACAAACACTCTATCGAAATAAGATAGCTCTCAGCACATACTATGCAGAAATGCCGCATTGAAACAAGACGTGTTCAATGCGGCATTATTCATATATGAGATGTATTTTCAGACAATCAGCGGAGGACCATTTCTACAGGGCAATGGTCAGAACCAAAGATGTCGTCATGTATGTCAGCTGAGGTCAGACGTTCTTTCAGACGCTCCGAGCAGACAAAATAGTCGATACGCCAGCCTATGCCCTTCTCACGGGCTCTGAATCTGTACGACCACCAAGAATATTTCACCTCCTCAGGATGCAATGTTCTGAAAGTATCAATGAAGCCTGAATCAAGCATCTCAGAGAACTTTCCACGTTCTTCATCAGTAAAACCAGGATTATTATGGTTGGTTTTCGGATTCTTCAGGTCGATGTCGTTGTGTGCGACATTCAAATCTCCACAAAAAACTACAGGTTTCTTCCTGTCGAGTGCAGTGATGTATTTCCTGAAAGCATCCTCCCATTCCATGCGATACGCAAGACGTTTGAGACCATCCTGAGCGTTAGGCACATAGACTGTGATGAAGTAGAACTCAGGATATTCCAAAGTGATTATTCTTCCTTCTTTGTTATGCGCAGAAGCTTCGTCGTATGAAATCAGAGGTTCACCATTAGCGTCATCCGTCACATCGCCCATACCGTAGAACACTCCGAGAGGCTCGTGCTTAGTGTATATCGCCGTTCCGGAATATCCCTTCTTCTCTGCATAGTTCCAGTACGAGAAGTAACCTGGAAACTGCAGGTCGAGTTGTCCCGCCTGCATCTTTGTTTCCTGCAGGCAGAAGAAATCAGCATCAAGCGACAGGAAAATCTTCTCAAAATCCTTTCCGACACAGGCACGCAGCCCGTTGACATTCCAAGAGATGAATTTCATTATCTGTTATTCTCTTTTTTGAAAAACACGTCTCACATTCAGAATCAACTATTCATGAACATACAAATCCCATCCGAGATACGTATCGATAGCTTCCATGAGAATATCTACGACATCTGTGCGCACCATAGCGACATGATGCTCGAAGCCGTTCTTGCAGATGTACTTCATGAGCTGCTGCAGATTAGGCACCTTCGTGACAGCGATGCAGCCGTCCATGCCGTACGGGTCGTTTGTCATGTCTCCCTTGCCGAGATATGCCTTGATGCAGCCGAGGGTGTCATCAGTAGAGATGCGGAAATAGGTGAACTCTCCCTCAGTACACTTGCCATACACTGCGCCGAACGTGCGCACCTTGCCGAGCGTGCGGCCGAGCACGCCGAGAGGGCCGAGCTTGATATCGTTGCGGACGAAAGACTTAGGGAAGTTGCCGCAATGTGTCACGACACACTTGTTGCGGTCCTCAGCGAAGTTGTTGTTCCAGTCAGCAAGAGCAGGGGCAAGCTCTGCGGCAAGACGGAGCGCATACATCGACACAGCTCCCGCGATGTCTGCCTCGCAGGCGCAAGGTATGCCCTTCTCGCCGAGCATAGACATCGTCACGCAGGCCGCGCAGCCGTAGTTCTGCTCAAGAGAGTCCCAGCACTGGAGGGCGCAGCAGTCAACCTCGTTCTCCTCAATCCATGTCTCTACGGCGAGACCGAACTTGGCCTGCACCATGACCTTGTCGTCATAAGCCTCCGGCACAGTGGCGTAGCCGCGGATGGAAATCATCTTCTCCATGAGGCGAGGGTCGTTGTCGGCAATTCGTTCCGCATTGTAGAGAATCTCTGAGAGATCGACAGGCACGACTGTTATGCCCGAAGCCTGAAGCAGCTTCTCTGATGCACGGCAGGTGTTGAAGCCGAGAGGGCGAGTGCCTATCTGCCCCACACGGCAGTGGGTGAGCTTCTTCACGACGCGGCAGATGGCGGCAAAGCGGTTCACGTCCTGCATGAAGAGCGGTGACTTGATGCTGTAGGTGTGGAGAGTGGTATCGGTGAAAGGTATGCCATACTGATACAGGTTGTTGCAAACGGAGATCTTGCCGCAGAAAGCGTCACGGCGTGAGTCGAGATCCACCTTGTCATTCTCGTCGTCACATGCCTGCACAAGCACCGGAACGTTCAGTTCTGCGCGTGAGATGGCATTGATGATGCCAATCTCATAGCCGAAGTTAGGCAGTGAGACGATGATGCCGTCGATCTCTTCGCGATGCTTGCGGAAGAGTTCTGCGCACTTCTTGCCGTCGGTGATAGTCTCCATCGAACCGCCGGTAGGCGTGTCCTCCTCGTCGAGAATGACATATCCGCACCCTGCCTCTGTAAGGTCGTCGATGATAGTCTTGCGAACGTCAATGGCAAGGTCGGCATTGAAATAAGCGCGAGTGCCGATGATGATTCCAAAAGTCTCCTTTCCAGGATTTGCTGTTCTGTTCATAGTGTTTTGCTTAGTTTTAGGTTTATGTTATCGCTTGATAATAGATTGAAGACAAATGCAGTTGCATCATTATTATGTCTTACAGTTCGTATCTGTAAAAAAAACAGTTTTGCCCCTTCGCTTTGGAGCAAAAGGGACAAAACTGTAGCGGATTATTTCTTCACAAGTTTTGCATCGTCAATCAGAATGTTCTGTGAATCATGATAGCCGGAAGCCTTTGGATTCATGATGACAAGGCAGATGGTAGATTTCTCTTTCAGCTCAAACTCGTATGTGACTTGAGTCCATGAAGAGTTTGTGAGATTTGTGTAGCCACCAGCATACACGTATGTGCCTACAGAACCGTCTTTCACCGGCACATATCCTGGGCGCGTCTGGCAGTTGCCGCCTTTGGTTGCCTTGGCATAGAAGCTGAATACGTATGTTCCTGCCTCAAGTTCCGTTTCCTTGTATCCCATGCGCTTGTTGGCAGATGCAGCGTAGCCCACGCTGACAGAATAAGAGCCGCTGCGTGCGTCTGTGCTTTGGCTCAGCGTGGCATTGCCGGCAGAGCTTGCTGTCTTCCAGTTGTCAGGCTGGCTGCCAGACCAAGATTCAAAGCCTCCGTTAGAAAGCAGGCTGCCTGCATCAGGCGTATCGCTGCCACCGCCAGTGCCGCCGCCGGAACTGTTGTGCTTGATTGACACGATATATGCCTCCCCCTGCACAGTTTCCGGCGTGTTTCCTTTATAGTTCACGACTTTTCCGCAGATAACGACTTCGTCACCATTTCTCACATCATCTGCTGATGTGATGTCTGCTCCGTCAACGCCTTTGCAGCGGAACACATAGAACTCATTGTTTGAAGAGCCGTCTTCAGATATGTAGAAAGTAGCGTTCTTGTAAGTAGGAGAGATGTCCTTGGCATTAGATACGATGCCTTTGAAATACACTTTGTCTGCTGACTGTTCGTCAGAGGCGAGAGCGCTGGTATATTTGATGATGCCTGCCACATTGAACGGGTCTGCCTGTGTGCCTGAGCCTTTGGGTGTGCCTGCATCAGCGCTGCCGCCTCCGCCTTCTGTCTTGCCGTTGAGAGAGAAGAGATACGAATCGTTCTGCACTGTTTCAGGAGTATTGCCCATATAGTTCATGAGTTTCCCGCATACGATGACTTCGTCACCTTCTTTCAGCAGGTCGCCAGAAGAATATTTCTTGTTGCCGAGATACAATGAGCGGAACACATAGAACTGTCCGGCAGATGTTCCGTCATCAGAGATATAATACGAGGCATTGCCATACTGAGTGCTGTACTGCTCCTTGACAGACACTACTTTGCCTTTGATATACACCACTCCGCTCTGTTCTGTTGAGCTTAATGCGGCAGCGGCTTTGTTTGCAGCCACGCTGTTGTATGGGTCTTCGAGTGTTCCAGTGCCTTTTGCTTCACCTTCGACGACAGGGCCGCTTGCTCCTCC
>CALZMB010000129.1 GCA_945788485.1 uncultured bacterium
AAACTCGCATAAATAGCACAATAATCTTAAAAAAATGTAGATTTTCATGTTTTCTCTTTGCGGAAACGTACAATTATGTGATTTTTTTTGTAATTTTGCAATTAGAACAATATTCATGGCTGTTTGTCAGCATAAACTATTTTTTTGTTTTTAAAGGCAATGTAAGGTAAGTTATCAAAGACAGCAAAATGAAGAAGAAGATAGTTTTCATACTCAATCCCATTTCGGGGACATCGAAGAAAGAAGGCATACCCCATATCATAGACAGTGTGCTTGACAAAGACATGTTTGATTACAGCATATCTTTCACCGAGCGTGCGGGACATGCTTCTGAGATAGCGCGCCATGCAGCAGAAATCGGCACAGACATTGTTGTTGCGATAGGTGGCGACGGTACTGTGAACGAGGTGGCCCGCGCCATTGTCGATACCCCTACTGCTCTCGGCATTGTGCCGTGTGGTTCGGGCAATGGTCTCGCCCGTCATCTTATGTTGCCGCTGAATGTCCGCGGAGCCATCGGGATGTTGAACAAATGTGAGATACATGATTTGGACTATGGCTGCATCAACGGTATGCCGTTTTTCTGCACTTGCGGCATGGGGTTCGACGCGTTCATATCTATGAAGTTCGCCCATTCCGGCAAACGCGGCCCCATCACTTACGTGGAGAATGTGTTGAAGGAGGGTCTGAAATATGAGCCGGAGACATACACCATCGAAGACGAGACCGGGACAAGCGAGTATAAGGCTTTCCTGATTTCCATCGCCAATGCTTCGCAATACGGCAACGACGCCTACATTGCTCCGCAAGCGTCTATGCGCGACGGACTTATGGATGTCATCATCATGGAGCCGTTTGATGTGCTTGAGGCGGCGCAGGTGTCTATTGACATGTTCAACAAGACGTTAGACAAAAACTCTAAAATCAAGACGTTCCGCTCGAAGCATATCCATATCAAACGTTCGCAGCCTGGTGTTGTACACTATGACGGCGACCCAATCATGGCAGATGCCGACCTTGACATCTTCATCCGCGAGAAAGGCATCCGTGTTGTGGTTAATCCTGATGCGGACAAGCGCCGCCGTTGTCCGACAAAGATGCAGACGGCGTTCAGCGAATTTATGTCTGCCATCCACGATGTGCGCGTTGATGCCTTGAATGTCATGAAAGAGACAGGCGAAGCTGTTGCGGCAGACTTCAATGCCCAGAAGCGCAGGGTTCAGCATATCAGCCGCCAACTTCAGGACAAGCTGAATATCTGAACCATCCGCATGAGCCCCCGTCTTACAGGCATGACAGCATGCATGTCCCTAAACAGAAAGCGGCCCGGCAAGTCTTTCCCTTTTTGACTTGCCGGGCCGTTTTCCTTTTAGGCTTTCTTGGCGCAGCGCGTGAGTTAAATCTGATATTTATGTTTCTTCTTTGCCGGCCGTGGACTTCTGTCGTTCATTATGACAGGCTGTGTTGCCGGACCGTTGTATATCCCCATGCGTGCTGCAGCCGGCACTCTTCCTCCGTAGTCTTTCCATCGTTTTATGATGCTGTTGACATAATTGTATGTCTCGGAGCCTCTCATGTAACCGTATTTCACCACAGCGTCGGTGTAGTATTTCGGTTCTGCGAGTTTCAGGATATACTCTCCGACGACATTCCATTCGTTGCTGTTCCTGCCGTCTTTCTTTGCCAGGGCCATGGCGTCGTTGACATGAAGTTTCCCGCCATTATATGATGCGAGCGCGAAACAAAGCCTGTCGTATTGCGATGGTATGTGCGCAAACTCCCTCATGAGCTGGTTCATGTATCTCGCGGCCGCGGCGATGTTCTGTTCCGGTTCGTATATGCGGTCTATCGGCAGTCCGAGTTGCTTTGCCGTCGAAGGCATTATCTGCATCAGTCCGCAAGCTCCCGCCCACGAATGGGCTTTCGGGTCGAAACAAGATTCCTGATAGCATTGCGCTGCAAGCAGTTTCCAGTCAAGTCTGGCGTGCGGGGCGTATTTCTTGAACAGTCCGTCCCACCGTGATATGACGCCTTTCTCCCTGTTGAGGACAGGAGCATAGACATGCCTTACGACACCACCGTT
The DNA here is from genome assembly GCA_945788485.1 of uncultured bacterium. Classification (GTDB taxonomy): domain Bacteria; phylum Bacteroidota; class Bacteroidia; order Bacteroidales; family Bacteroidaceae; genus Prevotella. The sequence continues at coordinate 2,084 of CALZMB010000129.1, forward strand.
TTCGAGCAGCATCGACTGGTATTTCTTTGTCTCGTCAATGAAAGCAGGTTTATACCATTTCTTTATTTTCTCGGCGAGTGTAGTGTTCTCTTTCATGACGGTCCATCCCGGTCCGCATTTTACGCCGCATGTGTCGCTGACGTTGTATGCGATGATGTCGCCTTCACCTTTTTCGAGACGATCTTTCATTTGCAAGGTGTCTGTGCAAAGCTCCACTCTCACTTTTACGCCTATGTTTTCAGCGAATTTCTCGCACAGCAGGAATTGCAGTCCCATGCCATGCCCGTGATAGTCGTAGTAGGTCTCGGGGCCCGACATTGTCAGCATAATCAGTTCTCCCTGTGCCACAATCTCTTCCAGAGTGAGCATTCCGGTGTGTGTCGCCGTGTCGTCTGCTGCCACGTTTTCCACCGGCGTTCCCCAGGGGGTATATTCCGTCTCGTTTGGTTTGTTGCCACAAGACTCGATGCAGAGCATCAACGCAAATGTTATTGTAGATTTGATGATGTGGTTTGTCTCGTGTCGGGTCATGTGTAATAATATGAGTTGTGATATTCAAATTCAGCATGCAAAAATACAACAAATATCGCAACTTGCCAATTATTCATTATTAAAATATGAAAAATCCGTCATTTTGATGATTTATGCTCCACACGCCGGCATGTTTGCGTCATGCTAATAAAAACGTTTGTAATCTTTGCATGATGATACAGATTCGTTGCAAAAAGCATAATAAAAGGTACATTATTTGCACAATACAAAAAAAAGTAGTAATTTTGCCGTCAGTTTAAAAGTTTTAATTCATTTTTTTATACAAATCGTTTTTTATGTTACGTATAGCAGTACAGTCGAAAGGCCGTTTGTTTGAGGATACGATGAATCTCTTGAAAGAGACAGGTATAAAGATAAACAGTGCGCGCCGCACCTTGCTCGTCCAGTCGGGCAATTTCCCCCTTGAAGTTCTTTATCTCCGTGATGATGATATACCAGAGTGTGTAGCCAGCGGTGTAGCTGATATCGGCATCGTGGGCGAGAACGAGTTTGTAGAGCGTGGCGAGGATGCAGACATCGTCCGCAGACTCGGCTTCTCCAAGTGCCGCATCTCACTTGCCATACCTGAAGCAATCGACTATCCCGGACTGGAATGGTTCAACGGCAAGAAGATAGCCACTTCTTATCCCGGCATACTCCGCAGGTTCGCCTCAGAACACAACCTCAACATTGACATACACGTCATCCAGGGTTCTGTAGAGATTGCTCCGGGCATCGGTTTGTCCGACGGCATTTTCGATATCGTCAGCTCCGGCTCTACACTTGTCAGCAACAAGCTCCGCGAAGTGGAGGTCGTGATGAAGAGCGAGGCGCTCCTTATAGGCAACAAAGAACTTGCAGCCGACAAGCAGGCGATTCTCGACGAGTTCCTCTTCCGCGTAAAGTCGGTGCTCGTTGCCGATGACAAGAAATATGTCTTGATGAACGCTCCGTCCGACAAGGTAAAAGACATCGTCGCCATTCTGCCTGGCATAAAGTCTCCGACAGTCATGCCTCTCGCTACAGAAGGCTGGACATCAATCCATACCGTCCTTGACGAGAAGCATTTCTGGGAAATCGTCAACCAGCTGAAAGCCGCCGGGGCAGAGGGCATCCTTGTCTTGCCGATAGAGAAGATGATTCTCTGACGCTTCCTGCTGACCGGTTTCACCTCACATCGCATTTTCCTGACAACGCCATCAATACAGAAAAAAACATGAAAACAGTCATATACCCTCAAACATCAGACTATCCCGCCATCTGCACCCGTCCCCACATTGATTTGCAGCAGCTCAATTCCACAGTCGAGGCTGTGCTGAATGATGTGAAGGAACGTGGCGACGCTGCCGTACTTGAATACGAGGCGCGCTTCGACCATGTCGATTTAGACGCTCTTCAGGTGACTGAAGAAGAGATAGAGGCGGCTTGCTCAGAAGTGCCGCCGTCTCTTTGGGACGCGCTTGTCCTTGCGCATCAGAACATCAGGAAGTTCCACGAATCGCAGGTTTTTCATGGCGAGAAAGTGGAAACGGCGGCGGGGGTTGTCTGTTGGCAGAAAGCGACAGCAATAGAGAAAGTCGGCCTGTACGTCCCTGGCGGCACAGCGCCCCTGCTGTCCACCGTCCTCATGCTTGCCACACCGGCAAAGATAGCAGGCTGCAGAGAGATAGTCCTCTGCACTCCTCCGGGCCGCGACGGAAAGATACACCCTGCCATTCTCGCAGCAGCACGCATTGCCGGCGTATCGAGAATCTACAAGGCGGGCGGAGTGCAGGCTGTCGGAGCTATGGCCTACGGCACTGAGAGCGTACCGAAGGTATATAAGATTTTCGGCCCGGGAAACCAGTATGTCATGGCAGCCAAGCAGCACGTGTCGCTGCACGATGTCGCCATCGACATGCCTGCCGGACCCTCTGAGGTCTGCATCATAGCAGACGAAAGCAGTAATGCACGCTTCGTCGCAGCCGACCTCCTCTCGCAGGCTGAGCATGGCGCGGATTCGCAGGTGCTTCTCATTTCCACCTCGCAAGAGAAAATCTCAGAAGTGGAAAGCGAGCTGCAAGAACAGCTTTCACAGCTGCCGCGCAAAAGCTTTGCAGAGAAAGCGTTAGAAAATTCAACCATAGTGCTTGTTCATGATACAGACGAGGCGATGCAACTGTCCAACGCCTATGCGCCCGAACATCTCATACTTGCCACTGCCGACTATGAACAGCTTGCAGAGAAAGTGAGCAATGCAGGCAGCGTGTTCCTCGGACAGTACGCATGCGAGAGTGCAGGAGATTATGCCAGCGGAACAAACCATACCCTGCCTACTCACGGATATGCCACAGCATACAGCGGCGTGAACCTCGACAGCTTCATCAAGAAAGTCACGTTCCAGCATCTCACGCCCGCAGGGATAAAGAGCATCGGAAGGGCAGTGGAACTGATGGCAGAGAACGAAGGTCTCCATGCGCACAAGAATGCCATGACTGTCAGAACAGAAAACCTCCGTCAATAATCAATCACTTCATATTTCTGAACATGAAAACGTTAGAACAGCTGGTCAGACCCAATATCCGGAAGCTCAGCCCGTACAGCAGCGCCCGCAACGAATACAGCGGACACGTCGCGCATGTCTTCCTCGACGCAAACGAGAATCCGTACAACAACCCATACAACAGATACCCCGATCCCTTGCAGCAGCAGCTGAAAGAGCGTCTGTCTCTCATCAAGGGCGTGGCGCCGGAAAACATCTTCCTCGGCAACGGTTCTGACGAAGCCATCGACCTTGTCTATCGATGCTTCTGCCAACCGGGGATAGACAATGTCGTGGCTATCCAGCCGACATACGGAATGTATCAAGTGTGTGCCGACATAAACGACGTGGAGTATCGCTCCGTACGTCTCAATGCCGACTACGATTTCTCCGCGCAGTCTCTGCTCGACGCCTGCGACGCCATGACAAAAGTGATTTGGCTGTGCAGCCCTAACAATCCGACAGGCAACGACCTCAACCGTGAGGAGATGGAGAAAGTGCTGGCCCGTTTCGACGGCATCGTCGTCATCGACGAGGCATACTCAGATTTCTCCCAGCAGCAGACATTCCGCACCGAGCTGCCCCGATGGCAGAACCTTATCGTGCTCAACACCATGAGCAAAGCATGGGGATGCGCAGCACTGAGATTGGGCATGGCGTTTGCGTCAAAAGAGATTATCGACATCTTCAACAAGGTCAAATACCCTTACAACATCAACAAACTGACGCAAGACACGGTGCTCGAAGCCTTGGAGAGCACCTGCAACGTCCAGCGGTGGGTCAGTTTCCTGCTCGAAGAACGGCAGCGCGTGATAGATGCGCTCGCCCCTCTGCCCATCTGCCAGAAGATATACCCGACAGCATCAAACTTCGTTCTGGTGAAGGTCACCGACGCACAAGACATCTACAGTTGCCTTGTAGAGAAAGGCATCATCGTGCGGAACCGCCATCGCGTCACACTTTGCGAAAACTGTCTCCGCATCACCATCGGCACACGCAGCGAGAACAACGAGCTGCTCGGCGCGCTTCGCGTCTATAGCCATGAGAATGCGGAATGATATAGTTATACCTATACGGCATAACAGGATTCAGGGAAACCATAAAAGGAACAAGGATTCTTCTCATCATCATCCTTTTTGGTTTTCCTGAATCCTTTTTTTTGTTTTCTGTCCTTTTCCTTATCCAATCGACGGGTTCTTAAAGGTCAGCAAACTACATCATTCAAACAAATAAGTCAAAGCCCCACGCTTTGATTCATTTATTATTCCCACATAGAGACAAAAGAAATATTTCGTTCAAAATATTTGCCAATTACAATTATATTTTATAAACCTGTTGGCGGAATTGAAAATCGCCTAAATAATTGATTAATATTATGCTTAA
>CALZMB010000130.1 GCA_945788485.1 uncultured bacterium
TTCCGTCCGTTCCAGTCGTTCCTGTCATCTCATACGTTTCTGCCGTCTCTGCCGTCTCTTCTGTTTTTGTCGTTTCCTCACTTCCCTTATGTATAGTCATGAAAGCGTCATGAATATCTTGCGGTATATCAGTGTCAGGTACATGCTCTTCAACAACAGCTTCTGAAGGCGTTTCTTCTATTGCAGAAGCTATCTCAGCAACAGCCTTTTCCTCTTCTTGTGCAACAGGTTCAGACAAAGCTTTCTCATTCTCGGCATCAATATCATCAAAGAAAACGCCCTCATTCAACAACACAGTGTCGAAATGTGCGAAAGGCTTGTTTACAGAATCACGCATCGAAGCGTCAGGCGTAAAGGTGACACGCTCATGAGAATCAATAATCACCTTCTCGCCAGTATTGATATTAACACTGGCACGCTCCTTCATTGTCTGGATTTTGAATGTACCCAAGCCTTTTATCTTCACCTGCCCCTCTTCGGCGAGTGCATCTTTCAGCATATCGAACATCGCGACGACAAACTGCTCCGATTCTGTACGCTGCATATCATTGCGCTCTGCCATGATGCGCGCAAGGTCCTTCAACGTACTCATTCAGCGCCTCCTTTCTTTATATTGTATCTCACCTGTGCAGCAGGCTTGAAAGCAAGAACAATCTTTGGAGGAACCAACATACGTTGTCCAGAAGCCGGGTTCACTATAACTCTTTCCATTCGTTTCTTTGGTTCAAACGTACCAAAATTGGCTATTGTAACATTGTCGCCATCGTCAAAGATGTCCGACATTGCCGCAACAACCTCATTTACCAACTTCTGCGTCTGTTCTTTGTTCAACTCAGCACGCTTTGATAGACCCGATATGAATTCTTTGTTGTTCAATTTTTATCTGAAGATATGAATAAGATGAATATACTAACGCCCCAGTCCTTTCATTGCCCTTGTTCTTTCATCGCCCCAGTTCTCTGCGGTTCTGCCGTTGGGCATATCCTCTGGCGTTTAACAGCTCCCGTTCAGCGGGCATGCGCCCGCTGCTTTCCTTCCACGGCTGTCGCGCATCTGTCAATCTGCCACCTCCGCATATAGGTCAAACTCCTCTGCTGCGGTGATCCGCACGTCATAAAAACATCCTTTTCTAAGCTGTCGTCTATAAGCGGGTATCAGAATCTCAGGGTCAACCTCAGGCGATGAAAACTCCGAACGGGCAATATAATAATCGCCCTCTCTTCTGTCAACCATCACCTTCATCGTCTTCCCAATCTTTTCGTCAGCTATCTCAGCAGCTATGCGCTGCTGCACCCTCATCAGTTTGTCAAGGCGTCGTTGTTTCACCTCCTCAGGCACATCATCCTTGTATTTCCGAGCGCTGTACGTCCCCTCTTCTTCTGAATAGGCAAACGCTCCCATACGCTCAAAGCGAACCTCCTTTACAAAAGCGAGCAGCTCTTCAAAATCCTCTTCCGTCTCGCCCGGGAAACCAACCATCAATGTGGTGCGGAGATGTATGCCAGGCACATTCTCGCGGATAGCTCTTATGACCTTCATCGTCTCCTCTTTCGTTGTATGGCGAAGCATACGGTCCAAGACACTGTCAGAGATATGCTGAAGCGCGATATCCAAATACTTACATACATTCTTTCGGCGCTTCATGACGTCGAGCAGCTCCATGGGGAACTGATTAGGATAAGCATAGTGCAAGCGAATCCACTTTACACCTTTTATTTGAGAAATCTCGTCAATAAGCTGTGCTATAGTGCGTTTACCATACAAGTCCAAGCCATAGTATGTCAGCTCCTGCGCTATGACATTAAACTCTTTCACACCATAATCCACCAGCATCCTCACCTCTGCAAGTATCTCTTCCATCGGCCTGCTGACATGTTTTCCCGTTATCAACGGTATGGCACAATAGGCGCATCTGCGGTCACATCCCTCAGAGATTTTCAGATACGCATAATGCTTCGGTGTCGTAGTTAGAGGAACAGGCTTCCGGCACTCGCCGTTCTGAGGCGAGACTTCCGGCAACTCGTCAGCAAACTTCTTGAAGTCGAATTTCCCATAGTATTTATCCACCTCAGGAATAGCCGTTTCCAATTCGGCCAGATAACGTTCCGAGAGACATCCCATGACAACAAGCGAGCCTATCTCCCCACGTTTCTTTGCCTCTGCAAGCTCCAGAATCATGTTGATGCTCTCCTCCTTCGCGTCTCCTATGAATCCGCAAGTGTTCACCACGACATACTCACCATTCGGAGAATCGCTGTCATGCTTCACACTATACCCCTTCTTGGCGAGCAGGCGCATCAACGCCTCGCTATCGACAAGATTCTTCGAGCACCCCATGGTGATTATGTAAATACGGTTCTTTTTCATTCACGCTTTATCCTTTGAGGTCTGACCCGAAAATAGAGTTCACAAACTCTTTCCTGTTGAACACCTGCAGATCCTCTGCATGTTCTCCTAAGCCGATATATTTCACCGGCACCTTCAGCTGGTCAGAGATGCCAATCACTACGCCGCCTTTCGCCGTTCCGTCAAGTTTCGTCACTGCAAGCGACGAGATTTGAGTGACTGAAGCGAACTGCTTCGCCTGTTCAAAAGCGTTCTGTCCTGTAGAGCCGTCAAGAACAAGCAGCACCTCATCAGGTGCCGTTGGCTCCACCTTCTTCATCACGTCCTTTATCTTCTTCAGCTCATTCATCAGCCCGACCTTGTTATGCAGTCGGCCGGCAGTGTCGATAATCACGACATCTGCATTATTAGCCTTAGCAGAAGCAATCGTGTCGTATGCCACAGAAGCAGGGTCAGAACCCATCTGCTGTTTCACGACAGGCACACCTACCCTTTCGCCCCATATCACAATCTGCTCTACAGCAGCGGCACGGAAAGTGTCGGCAGCGCCGAGATACACTTTCTTTCCCGCAGCCTTGAACTGGTAGGCAAGCTTGCCGATTGTCGTCGTCTTGCCCACACCATTCACGCCCACCACAAGGATGACGTATGGACGATGGTCGGTAGGGAGATTCCAGTCGTCAAGGTCTGTCGTGTTGTTCTCTTCAAGCAGAGCCACTATCTCCTCCTTCAGAATATTGTTCAGTTCTGACGAAGAGACATACTTGTCGCGGGCCACACGTGCCTGAATACGATCGATGATTTTCAGCGTAGTATCTACGCCTACATCACTCGTTATCAGAACTTCCTCAAGGTTGTCGAGAACATCATCGTCAACAGTGCTTTTGCCGGCGATGGCACGTGTAATCTTGTCAAAGACACTCGCCTTTGTCTTCTCCAATCCCTTGTCGAGCGTTTCTTTCTTCTTAAATATGCTAAATATTCCCATTGAAAAAATGTATGGTTGTTTTTACGAGGGTGATTTTCAGGCTGATAAGTATCAAAAAGTCCGCACAACGTACTGACAGAGCAGTGCTTTGTGCGGACTGAAGTATCTTTTCAGAAATTACGGTGAAAGAACATCTATAAAAAATCTTTTCTATAGAAGAAATGATTTATTTAAAGAAATCTTTTACAGCCTCGTTAGGAACCATCTGCTCATCGAACATGTAAGCACCTGTTTTGGGGCTCTTCACCATTTTGATAACCTTTGTATAGGCGCGACCATCCTTCTTACCATCTTGGAGGGTAGCAACGGTTTTTTTTGCCATCTTTTCTTACAAATTAGGCGGGGTGAAATGTTTCACACCACTTGATTAAACAATAGTGGATTAACACTGACCTCTTCATTATGCCTCTCCGACGCTTAATGATTTCTCACTTTCTGAAGAAACACATTCTCCGAGGTCAAACTGAGAGAAAAGCAAGAATCAGTTATTACTTGATTTCCTTGTGAACAGTCATGCGCTTAAGGATAGGGTTGTACTTCTTAAGCTCAAGACGCTCCGGAGTGTTCTTGCGGTTCTTTACAGTGATATAACGGCTTGTTCCAGGCTGGCCGCTATCCTTCATCTCAGTGCATTCGAGAATAACCTGTACTCTATTACCTTTTGCTTTCTTTGCCATTTTTATTATTCTCCTATAACTTTAATATCCTTCCAATCAACATGACCTTTAGCGACAGCCTGCTTCAAAGCGGCGTCAAGACCGAGTTTGTTGATAAGACGCAGACCAGCTGCACTGATTTTCAAGCTTATCCAGCACTGCTCTTCTACATAGTAGAACTTCTTGTTAAAAAGATTGACATCAAAGGTCCGTTTTGTGCGGTGCTTTGAGTGGGAAACGTTGTTGCCTACCATGGCTTTCTTTCCCGTAATCATACAAATCTTCGACATTTCTATCTAAGTTTTTGTGTTTCTAATTGATACTTATTCCAAACAGAATGCAAAATTACACAATAATTTTATATTTACCAAGCATAGCGTCTCTCGAAACAATATATTTAATTTTTTTTAATACAATTTCTTCACAAAAGTTATCTTTCCGCCTTCTTTCCTCCTCTTTCTCCCCTCCTGTTGCTTTCCCGTGCCTCTCCTGTATAACCACTGTTCCCCGCGGTTCTGCCGCGGGGCGTGCCTCCTCTCGCTCGCGCCCTACACTAACCTCAGTTCTAAATCGTGTTCTTTCACCATTCTTCGCAGGTTTATCACGGCATATCTCATACGTCCCAGCGATGTGTTTATGCTCACGCCAGTTGCTTCAGCAATCTCTTTGAACGACATCTCTTGGAAGAAGCGCATATACACCACCTCCCTCTGCACCGCAGGCAAGGCGTACATCAGCTGCTTCACCTCCGTCAATGTCTGTTCGTTTATGAAATACGTCTCGACAGGTTCATCCGTCATGCTTTCGCCCTTTATAGACGACATGTCGTTCTCTTCATTCACGTCAACAATCTGGCTGCCCTGAAGCCTGCGGTAGTGGTCCATAATCACATTATGCGCTATACGCGTAAGCCACGCGCTGAATTTCCCCGTAGGTTTATATTCGTCGCTCTGCAACTTGAGTATCACCTTTACGAAAGTATCCTGGAAAATATCCATAGCCAGGTCGTTGTTCCTCACAACAAACAGGATATACGACATCAACTTCTTCTCGTTTCTGTGCAACAACTCATCAAACGCCTCGTTGTCACCATTGATATAGGCGACAGCAAGATCTTCCTCGCTCATAACATAATGAGCGACACCACGAGATGCTTTTCCATACAATAACTCTACCTTGCGAGATGCAGGGCTTACAATATTCTTCATATTCTTTTCAATTTAGGGTAGAGCTATTCTATAGGCAGTAAGATTTTTGGATAAAACAATTGAATTAAAACAATGCAAAATTACTCCTTTTTACAAAAACCTCAAAGCATTTCACACAAAAAATAGTTAAATCCTGTTATATTTAACGATTTGACACAATAAATTCACCTGTTCCGGCTGCCATCGTCCCTTTCAGCACTCTTTCTTGCCACTGTTTCCCGCTGTTTTGCCGCGGGGCGCCTCCTCTTGCTTCCTCTCCTCTTCTCTTCTCTTCTCTTCTCTCCTCTCCTACTTCACCCCCTTCGCCGCCCGTCCGAATTTGCTCAAGAAATTGGCGAACGCCTCATTAGGCAAGAGGTGCCTGTATCTCTTATACCTTTTCCAGTGCAGCGGTGTCATCACAAGCTTGCGGCGCACGAAGCCATAGCCCTCATATTTTGCGGTCAGCAGCTTCCCGAAATTGCCTCCCCGCCAAATGTCCTCCATTATCAGGTCTGCGCCCTTCTCCGACGTGCGGAACGGGATATGCTCCATCGGCAGATGAAGTTCTGAATGCAGGATATGCCCAATAGCAGCGGCGACATGCGATATGCCGCAGCCGTCGATAAGCTGTTGTATTTCCTCGCGCGGATGTCGCTCCGTTATCTCATTCGAGTGAACACTCAGGAACACTGCGAGGTCACAGAACTGCCGAAGTCCTATTCCCTCTCTCAGCACATGATATTCTATATGCAGCAGCTGATGCAGCATCGTCAGCAGCGCAGGCATGGCAGCGACAGCTACGCCGTTTATCACCACCTCACGTTTCTCGCACGATGAAATAAGACGGCTGATGGTCTGCTGCAAAAACCGCTGGTATGGCTTATATTGCATATCAGCAATGCGTCGGTGCAGCTCTATCACCACTCCCTGCCATTCGAACGACACCTCTTTCTCTCCAGGCATCCATCGGCAATTATAATTCCTCTTCGCCATGTCGATAGCCTTCTCCGCCTCATTGGCATCCGGGAACCACACGTCGATATCCCCCGGCTGGCGGTGCATCGGGTCAGGATAGTCAGCAGCAGCCACCTGCCCTTTCATTATCACGGGCGAGAAGCCGCTCTCTTTCAGCCGACAATAAAGAGCAACAAGGACATCATTTATCTGTTTGTTTCTTTTCTCAGTCTTTAGAAGCATGTTAGCATACCTCAGCACAAGGCCAACCCCCGGTTTGACATCTTTCGGCAGACTGTCGATGCCATCCAACGCAATCGCCAACACCGTCTGCTCAGTCG
>CALZMB010000131.1 GCA_945788485.1 uncultured bacterium
CAAAAAGCGAGCCGTACGGTGAAAAATCTTGACAACGGGGAATGTTGATTTTAACATTTTATGATTACGATTTAATGCTTCTGAAGTACAGCTTGCTCATCTCTGCTGCCTAAGATTGACTATCTTGCAAGCTAAAAAAGTCAATCTTGGAAGCCAAAATAGTCAATCTTGGAAGCCAAAATAGTCAATGTTGCGGCGCAAAAAACACTATTTTGGGCGGTTTTCTTGCGCTTTTTACATAACAAAACGCTGCACTTTGATTCGTCCTAAAGTATAATATATTGTAATACAACGCATTAGCAAAACCGTAAAATCCAAGCGTTAAATTCCGCCGTGACACGTCTCGGTGATTTCTACGCGATTCTCCGGCACTTGAAACGGGATTTCACAAAACAGAGACAAAGCGACAAACGAAATATCATATTGTAAGGCGAAAAGCAGAAGAAAGCGACAATATGTATGCGAAACAGCCATTCCGGCGACAATAAAGCAAATCAATGATGCCCCGTCACTGGCGATGCGAGACAGCGAATCACACCCTCCAGCACACACTCACGGAGACGAAATTTCAGGCGGCAAACTCAGCGATAAACGGCATGTAAATCAAATAAACGGAAAAAGTATTATCAAAAGCAAAAAAAGAAGTTAAATTTTTTTTATATCATAAATATTTTAAGTAATTTTGTAGCGATTTTTACGTTGACCCCAATAATATGGATTGGATAATAAACTTATTTACCAACACTGACTCTGTAGCTCATATCGCATTGCTCTACGCAACGGTGATAGCCGCAGGTGTCTATTTAGGAAAAATCAAATTCGGAGGAATAGCCTTAGGAGTCACTTTCGTGCTTTTTGCCGGTATCGCGGCGGGGCATTTCAATTTCACCGCTCCACCTGCTATACTCACATTCGTCCAGGACTTCGGACTCATCCTCTTCGTCTTCATGATAGGCCTGCAAGTGGGGCCTGGCTTCTTCGAGAGTTTCAGAGAAGGCGGCGTGAAGCTTAACGCGCTGGCTTGCAGCATCATACTGCTCAACATTCTTGTGATGTTTGCATGCTACTACATCTTCTTCGACACTTCTGATCCAAACAACCTCCCCATGCTCGTCGGCACGCTCTACGGTGCCGTGACAAACACTCCGGGCCTCGGCGCCGCCAACGAAGCCCTCAACTCCATCTTCGCCAACGACCCGCCCGCCATCGCCAACGGATATGCCTGCGCCTACCCTCTCGGCGTCGTGGGCATCATCGGAGCGACAATTCTGATACGCTTCATCTGCAAAGTGAAGCTGCACAAAGAGGAAGAAGACCTCGAATCGCACGAGAAAGCGAACACCGCCGCAAAGCCGTGTCTCATGCACCTCTCGGTGGAGAACAGCTATCTTGCAGGCCACACCATACTCGAGATTCACGAATTCATGAAGCGCGACTTTGTCTTCTCGCGCCTACTGCGCAACGGCGAAATCATCGTGCCGAAGAGCAGCACAGTCCTTGAACATGGCGACAAGGTGTTCTGCGTATGCGCCGAAGCTGACGCAGAGGCCATCATCGCTTTCGTAGGCCCTAAGGTGGATGTGCCGGAATTCAAGGAGCAGGCAGCTGCAAAACAGATGGTCAGCAAGCGCATTCTTGTGACCAAGTCTGAAATCAACGGCAAGACACTCGCGAAGATGCACTTCTCAAGCGTCTATGGCGTCAACGTCACACGCGTCACACGACAGGGCATGGACATCTTCGCAAGCAGCAACCTCGCCCTGCAGGTGGGCGACAGAATCATGGTTGTGGGCGACGCCACGTCAGTAAACCGCGTGGCGAGCATGATGGGCAACGCCATCAAACGTCTCGACCACCCGAACATCGCGACCATCTTCATTGGCATAATGCTCGGCATTCTCTTCGGCAGCATCCCGTTCGCAATCCCGAGCATCCCCGTGCCGCTCAAACTGGGTATAGCCGGCGGACCGCTTATCATCGCCATCCTCATCGGCAGGTTCGGATATAAGTTCCACCTCGTCACATACACCACAACATCCGCCAACCTCATGCTGAGAGAAGTGGGACTGGTGCTCTTCCTCTCAAGCGTCGGAATAAAGGCGGGGGCGAACTTCGTCAACACCGTGGTGGCGGGCGACGGACTGCTCTATGTGCTCTGCGGATTCATCATCACCGTCATCCCGATATTGATTATCGGGTCGATAGCGAGACTGAGATACAAGTTCAACTATTTCACCATCATGGGCATGATAGCCGGCTCGTACACCGACCCGCCCGCTCTCGCCTACGCAAACTCCGTATGCTCGAAAGAAGCACCGGCTGTTGGATATTCAACAGTCTATCCGCTCACGATGTTCCTGCGTATCTTCACCGCGCAAATCATCATCCTCTTCTTCTGCGGATAAACACGGACACTGGCTCTGTAGAACATGACACAACACCGAAACAAACATATAAAACACCATTTATAATAACATGAAAAAAATCGCATACCTGCTTGCGTTGTTTGCTTTAACGGCACTTGATGCGTCTGCACAAGGTGCCAAGAACATCCACATCAACGAGGTGATGACAAACAACACAGCGAGCATCAAGGATGAATATGGGAACAATGAGGCTTGGATAGAGCTTTGCAACTCATCATTCACAACGTACAACATCCGTGGAATGTACATCACGACAAACAGGGATGTGCTGAACAAGAAACTGAGCGCGCCGGAAAGGCAGAAGATGATGTCTGTCATCCCGAACAACGAGCCGAGAACAGTGCTCGCCGGAAACCAGCACCTCGTCTTCTTCTGCAACGGAAACCCCAACAACGGCTCGCTGCACATCACGGCAGAAGTGAAACCGGGCGCGCCGACTTGGGTGGCTATATACGACGGCAACGGCATCGACCTCATTGACTCAATCTCTGTCCCGGCACTGAAAGAAAACCAGTGCTATGCACGTCAGGCTGACGGCAGCAGCGTATGGGAAGTGCGCAATGCCGACAGAGCGACACCGAAGACTGCTAACACGCCTATCGTCAACAACAAGATAGCAAGGACAAAGGCTGAAGACCCACACGGATTCGCCATCACTATACTCGCGATGGGCACGGTGTTCGCTTGTCTCGCACTGCTCTATATCTTCTTCCGACTACTCGGACTGCTCATGGACCACATGAACACCGCAAAGAAAATCGCAAACAAACAGCCGTTCAAACCAGTCACAAAGACGGTGAAGGTGGTGGACGATGTAATCGACACTTCTACAACAATTCTTAAAGACGGCCTCAAGACAAAGGGTATAGACAAAAAGGTTTATATAGCCGTTATCTCAATGGCATTGAAACAATACCAGGATGACGTTCACGACGTGGAATCTGGCATAATCACTATCAAGCCAAGACAAACCAACTGGAACAACCTTATTAAATAAAGGCTGCAACTTGGAAAGACAAACACCAAGAACGGACTACAAACCCGAACGGCGACATCGACAGCGCCAACAATAAAAACAATCACAAAGAATTCATCACATAAAGACATAAAAGCAATTATGGCAAAGTATCAATATACAGTAGAAGGAACAGACTATGATGTTGAAATCCTTGAAGTAGAAGACAACATAGCAAAAGTGACAGTCAACGGCGCGGCTTTTGAAGTGGAGCTGAAACAGGCCCTCAAGCCTACAACACGTCCTATCAAACAGGTGACAGCTCCCGCTCCTAAACCAGCAGCGGCTCCGGCAGCAGCACCTGCGGCTGCACCGGCTGCGGCTCCGGGCGCAGGCGCAAAGATTGAAGCGCCTCTGCCTGGCACTATCACCGACATCAAGGTGAAAGTAGGCGACAAGGTGAAGGCAGGCGACACCATACTCGTGCTCGAAGCGATGAAGATGCAGAACAACATCGAGGCGGAGAACGACGGTGAGATAACATCTGTAATGGTGAAGATAGGCGATTCTGTAATGGAGGGCTCTCCGCTCGTCACCATCGCTTGAAAACGCATCTGACGCAAAACCGCATCCACAACAATTCACACTTGTGAGAGCGCACGGCAACATGGCATCGGCAAAATGACATGGCAACGGTGCCGTAGAGCAACAACGACAACGCACTCGCACATCAAGAAACCAAAACGACGGCAGGAACAACACGACACGCAGAAGGAAGAACAAGGAAACATTCCGACAGTGTCGCTGCCCAAATAGAATATCAATACAATGGACACATTCTTAAATTTCCTTCGAGACAACTTCTTCGATTTCCTCACATACACCGGCTTTGCCAATGCCGAAATCGGAAACCTGATAATGATTGTTGTCGGCATATTCTTCATCTGGCTTGCCATAAAGAAAGACTTTGAGCCGCTCTTGCTCGTACCCATCGGGCTTGGCATCATTCTCGGCAACATACCGTTCAAAGGCGATGCAGGACTGGAGATTGGTCTCTACGAAGACAACTCCGTGCTCAATATCTTCTATCAGGGCGTGAAATTGGGATGGTATCCGCCGCTCGTCTTCCTCGGCATCGGCGCGATGACAGACTTCACGGCACTGATAGCCAACCCTAAGCTGGTGCTCATCGGCGCCGCTGCACAGTTCGGCATATTCGGGGCATACATGACAGCCCTCGCGCTGGGCTTCGAGCCTAACCAGGCTGCCGGCATCGCCATCATAGGCGGAGCAGACGGACCTACCGCCATCTTCCTCAGTTCAAAGCTATGCCCCAACCTCATGGGCGCCATAGCGGTCTGCGCATACTCCTACATGGCACTCGTGCCGGTAATTCAGCCGCCGCTCATGCGTCTGCTCACAACAAAGAAAGAGCGTCTCATACACATGAAACCGTCGCGTCAGGTCTCACAAACTGAGCGCATTCTCTTCCCTATCATAGGCCTGCTCATCACGACATTCATCGTGCCGTCTGGTATGCCGCTGCTCGGCATGCTCTTCTTCGGAAACCTGCTGAAAGAATCAGGCAAGACGACACGTCTCGCAAAGACTGCCGGCTCGGCGCTCAACGACATCGTGGTCATGCTGCTCGGCCTCACTGTGGGATGCTCTACACAGGCAAGCGAGTTCCTCACCATCAAGACAATATTCATCTTCTTCCTCGGCGCGTGCGCTTTCGTTGTCGCCACATGTTCAGGCGTTTGCTTCGTCAAATTCCTCAACCTCTTCTTGCCAGAGCATAAGAAAATCAACCCGCTCATCGGAAACGCAGGCGTCAGCGCCGTGCCGATGTCGGCTCGTATTTCAAACAACATCGGACTGGAATACGACAGGAAGAATTTCCTCCTCATGCACGCCATGGGCCCGAACGTGGCTGGCGTGATAGGCTCTGCCGTCGCTGCCGGCGCACTCCTGGGATTCCTGTCTTGATCGGTCTTGATCGACTATCAGCCACAACACAACACATAAGGCGAAATGAGATGTGACGACACATTATTATATATATAGCCGACACAGCCTCATCTTGACATCATCTATCATAACACACTTATGAAGCAAAACATATTCCGCGGCCTCGGCATCGCACTCATCACACCTTTCACCGAACAGGGCGAAGTGGATTACGAGGCTCTACAAAGACTTGTTGAATATCAAATCGAGAACGGAGCCGACTTCCTCTGCATCCTAGCCACAACAGGAGAGACACCTTGCCTCTCGAAAGAAGAACGTCTGAAAATAAAAGACTTCATCGTCAATCTTGTCAAAGGAAGGCTGCCTGTCGTCGTCGGATGCGGCGGAAACAACACAGCCGCCATCGTAGAAGAGCTGAAGACAGGCGATTTCAAAGGCATCGACGGCATACTCAGCGTATGCCCTTACTATAACAAACCATCACAGGAGGGCCTCTACCAACACTTCAAAGCCATCGCCGGAGCGACAAAGTTGCCTGTCATCCTATACAACGTGCCGGGAAGAACGGGCATCAACATGAAGCCAGAGACAACGGTGCGCCTTGCGAAGGACTGCCAGAACATCGTGGCGATAAAAGAAGCGAGCGGCAACCTCGAACAGGTGGACGAAATCCTGAAGAACAAACCGGAAGGATTTGCCGTGCTCTCTGGAGACGACTCGCTCACTTATCCTATGATAGCTTGCGGAGCGGAGGGCGTCATTTCGGTCATCGGAAACGCACTGCCTAAAGAATTCTCACGCATGATTCGCCTCGAACAGAGGGGAGAATTTGAAGCTGCGGTGAAGATTCACCATAAGTTCACTGACCTCTACAGCCTCCTCTTCGTGGACGGAAACCCGGCAGGAGTGAAAGCGCTGCTGCATGAAATGGGATTCATAAACAACATTCTCAGACTGCCACTCGTGCCGACAAGAGTGGCTACTGTGCAAAAAATGTCACAGATTCTAAAAGATCTGAAACTATAAAACCATCATACGACATTTCCCCTAAAAGACAGCCTCGGCAGCTATGCAATGCCGCGGAATGGCTAATTGTCTTTTAGGGGAATGTTGTA
>CALZMB010000132.1 GCA_945788485.1 uncultured bacterium
CGACCGCTTCGCTTAGTACAGCCTTCCAGGCTGGTCATTATATACATATTTTTTAAAGAGAAACTTGAATTACTTATTATTTCAATATGTCGTATATCTCTTTCAGCGATTCAGGAGTGCCTACATTTCCCGGGAAGATGATGTAGGGTAGGGGAGAGCCGTCCTTTTCCGCCATGATGCACGGCACTGAATTGATCACCTGTCCCATCACGCGCGCCATGCTCACCTCCAGTCCGTGCGTGAGTATGTCATGGCTTGTGATGCCGCCTTTCGCCACGAGATATTTCGGGTGGAATGGCAGTTGGCGCACTGTCTCTACGAGGAATTCCGACACGCGTTTTCCGAGTGCCTGCCGCTTTTCCGCGTCGTCGATGCGCATTTCTGTTCGCGAGGTGTATATGACAGGCGTGACGCCATTCTCTGCCATGCGTCGTATGGTGTCTGTCGTGTCCTGTCTGAGGCGTTGCGCGTCGTTCAGGATGTCTTCTACGGGCAGTTCTATGGCTCCAACGCCTTCTGCCGCGAGCAGTTGGTTGAGCTGTTCTGTTGTCTTTTTCACGTGCGAGCCGACTACGAAACATCCTGTTCCCGTTCCTGTCCCGAGGTCTTCGGGCGTGATGAAGGGCTTGTCGCTGATGCCGCTGAGTGCTCTGGGCAGTGACGACGACGAGCGCACCACGATGTCTTGCTGTCCGTCGCGCGCCGCCTCTGCCATTGTCCGGCAGATGGCATACAGGTCGTCGTATGACGACGCGTCGGGCGTGAGGTAATCTTCTGGCGTTGCGCCTTTTTCCGTTATATAGTCCGTCAGGCGCGAGTGGTGGTATGCGAAGACGTTGTCGTTGGCGAACTCTGTCTCCGCCACAGGCACGAGCTGTCCATTCTGCCGCATATAGTGTATGCCGCCGACGGTCAGTCGTCCGCTCTCTATGAATGCTGGCACGAACGGCACTTTCTCCCACACCTTTCTGCCGTGCTGCTGGAGTGTCTCGCGCATGACGTCTGTCTCAAGCGGGAAGTGTCCTCTGAGGCACGAATCGCTTCTGCTGACGCATATCAGCTGATAGCCGAACTCTCTGTTGGCTTCTGCCACCGCCTCTACGGCGCTTCGCATCGTCTGGCGCGCCTCGTCGGCTGTCATGGCGCGTGTGTTGGTGAGGATGTAGAAGAAAGGCTCTGTGTCGCTGAAGGCGCAGCGCCGCTGCGCTCCAGTCGGTCAGCAGCAGGCAGCCGTGAACGGTCTGTATGCCTGTCGGGTCGTCGTCGAACACCACCATGCGGCAGTTCTGCGGCATTCCGGTGAGGTGTCTCGGGTTATTGTTCTTCATTTACGATAGGTTTTGCGGGGTTGATGAAAGCGAATAGGGCTGCGCTGAACAGCAGCATCACGGCAATCATATACAGCGGCAGGTTGTAGTTGCCCGTCTCTTTCAGCAGATAGCCGAACATCAGCGAGCAGCAGAAGCCGCCAAGGTTGCCGAAGGTGTTCATCGCGCCGGAGACGAAGCCGGCGTAGTGACGGCCCAGGTCGATGCACAGCGCCCATGCCGACGGCAGCATCAAATCGAAGATGCCGAAGCAGAGCGAGAGGAAGATGAAGACTGCCATCTTGCCGGGGATGAAGGCGGCGAGAATCATGCAGACGGCGGAGACGGAGAGCGACAGTGTGCCAAGGGCTTTGCGGCCCGTCTTCACGCCGTAGCGGCGTGTCAGACGGTCGGTCAGCACGCCGCCCGCGATGTTGCCTGCCATGCTCATGATGAAGGGTATGGCGACCGCGTATTTCAGTTCGTCGGCGCTGAAGCCCCTGCCTTGTTTCATGAACTCGGGGAACCATGTGAAGAAGAACCACGAGCCGAAGGCGTAGAAGAAATACATCCCGCAGATGATCCAGAACTGCCGGTGCGACGCTATCTCGCGCCACGGTATCTGCTGCGTCTTGCCCTTCTGCGTGGTCTTCGGGTGTTTCTTGTCGCGGTAGATGAGAATCCACGCCACCGCCCACACCATGCCTATCGCGCCGAGCAGATAGAACGAGAATCTCCAGCCGTAGTCGGCAACGAGCGGAATGACGATGAACGGCGCAGCGGCTCCGCCGAGGCGTGTCGCTGCCCACACGAAGCCTTGCGCCTTGCCCACACGTTCTTTCTCAAACCATCGGCTGATGACGGAGGTTGAGCAGGGCGACGCTCCGGCTTCGCCTATGCCGAAACAGAAGCGTATGGCGAGCATCGACATCAGTCCGCCTGCTATGCCGGTCAGCCCGGTGAATAGCGACCACCACACCACGATGAGCGCCAGCACCCATCTGTGGCCCACTTTGTCGCCTAATGCGCCGAGGGGTATCTGCATCAGGCCGTACGACAGGGTGAAGATGCTCATCACCCAGCCCCAGCCGCTCTGGTCGATGCCCAGGTCGGCTTTTATCTCAAGACTGGCGAACGTGATGCATGTGCGGTCTAAGAAGGTGATGACGCTCAGCACCACAAGCAATATGAGGATTATGTTTTTCTTGGACATGTTTTTTTTTAGTTGACGAGTAAACAAGTTGATTCTTTTATAGTTGACAAGTAAACAAGTTGACAAGTAAACGAGTTTTAGTTGACGAGTTGATAGTTTTTTAGTTGACAAGTTTTGGAGTTTACAGTACATATAACTTGTTTACTTGTTTACTCGTCAACTTGTCAACTAAAACTCGTTTACTTGTCAACTCGTTTACTTGTCAACTAATCCCAATACCTCCCAATCCTCAGCATCTCGCGCGCCTCTTCTGGCGTTGCCGGCTCGCAACCCATCAGCCGTATCAGTTTCACGAGATGCTCCACCAGCTCGGCGTTGGTGTGTGCGCGCTTGCCCGGCTCATAGTAGAAGCTGTCCTCAAAGCCTACGCGCACGGCGTTCGCGCCCATGCCGATGGCACATGCCAGGACAGACTGGTCTGCCATGCTGTCGTGGTTCACGCCCCACGACGAGCCGCCCTCTGCCAGCACGTTCAGCAACGCCAGGTTGCGGCCCGTCGCCGAGAGGTTGCTGCTCGCGCCCGGACCGATGCAGTAGTTGTAGTGCAGCGGACGGCGCAACACGCCCTCGTCTGCCATGCGCGCGCAACATTCGATGTGCGAGAGGTCGAACAGCTCAAGCTCCGGCACTACATTCGCCTCGCGCTGACGCCCTGCCCAGTAGCGTATCTCGGGATTCGTGTTCACATACACCGTCTCGCCGAAGTTCACCGAACCCATGTTCAGCGACGCCACCTCGACCTCCGGCACATTCAGGCTGACGCAACGCTGCTCAAGAGACAGCTCTGACAGTCCGCCAGTAGAGCCTTGGATGATCATGTCCGTCTCAGCGCGTATCATGCCTATCGTCTTGCTGAACACCTCAAGGTCGAACGTCGGGTTGCCAGCCATGTCTCTCGTATGCAGATGCACCTGGCACGCGCCAGCCTTATAGCAGTTCACTACATCAGCCGTGATTTCCTCAGGCGACAAAGGGTTCTTGCACTCTGACGGTATCTCCTTGCCCACATGACACACCGGGGCTACTGTGATGATGATTTTTCTCATAGTATATATATGTCTTTGGTTAGTTGTTTCTCCTGCAAAAGTACATAAAAAAAACTATAACGCAAAGGAAAACACCGAAAACATTTCAGTGTCAGATATATTTGTTGTATCTTTGCATCTGCATTTTAATAATCCACGACATGACAAGAGAAGAAACGGTGCTCGCCTATCTGCGCGCCCACGACATAGGCTTCGAGTGCTACAACCACCCGGAAGGGAAGACCATCGAAGAGGCGAAACGATGGTGGCGCGACGACGGCTCGGTGCATTGCAAGAACATCTTCTTGCGCAACCATAAAGGGAACAAACACTATCTCGTCTGCTTCCATTGCGACCACAACCTCGACATCCACGACCTCGAACAGCGGCTGAAAGCGCGCCTCACCGCCGCCGGACAGCCCTCGCCCGGCAAGCTGTCGTTCGCCTCGCCCGAGCGTATGATGCGCTGGCTTGGACTGGAGCCGGGCAGCGTCTCGCCATTCGGGCTTATCAACGACACAGAGTGTCATGTGCATCTCTTCCTCGACAAGACGCTGGAGACAGCACCCACGCTCAGCTTCCATCCCAACGACTGCCGAGGCACCGTCGTCATCTCGAACAGCGATTTCATGAAATACCTCAGCTCCGTTGGCAACACATACGAGTTCTTGGAGCTGTATTGACCACCAATTCGTTACAAACGTTACGAACGAAAATAACGATAATAACGTTCATAACGAAAATAACGTTCATAACGATAATAACGTTCATAACGATAATAACGTTCATAACGACAATAACGTCCATAACGAAAAAACACCAACCCTATGACACACATCCTCTTCGTCTGCCACGGCAACATCTGCCGCAGCCCGATGGCAGAATACATCATGCGCCACCTCGTCAGCCAGGCACACCTCAGCGACAGCATACACATCGCTTCGGCTGCCACAAGCACCGAAGAAATCGGCAACCCCGTCTATCCCCCCGCACGGCGCAAGCTCCTTCAGCACGGCATCTCATGCGACGGACACAGCGCGAGGCAGATAACAAGAGCCGACTACAGCCGCTTCGACATCATCGTCGGCATGGACACATACAACATGCGCAACATGATGCGCCTTTTCAACAACGACCCAGAGCGGAAACTACACCTCCTCATGGATTTCACCACACGCCCGGGCGACGTGGCAGACCCATGGTACACCGGCAACTTCGACGCCACTTGGCGCGACTGCCTCGAAGGATGCACCGCGCTGCTCAATCTCATCACCAACAGAAAAAACTCTCTATGACAGAAGACAACTCCCCATCCGGCAGCCGCGTCTCTGACATCTACCGCGTCACATGGCTCGGCGCCGTCGTCAACCTCCTGCTCGTAGCCATCAAGTTCACTGCCGGCATCGTCGGCATGTCGGCTGCCATGGTGGCTGACGCCATACACTCGCTCAGCGACCTCGCCACCGACGCCATCGTCATCATCTTCGTCGCTCTCAGCCGAAAGCCCGCCGACAGCAACCACAACTACGGCCACGGGAAATACGAGACCTTCGCCACGCTCATCATCGGCACGATGCTCGCCGCCGTAGGCATAGGCATGATGTGGGGTGGGGGAGAGAAAATCCTCGATGTCCTCAACGGCACACGGCTCCCCTCGCCCGGATGGACCGCCTTCGCCGCCGGCATCGTCAGCATCATCGCCAAAGAGCTCATCTTCCAATACACCATGCACGTCTCGCGCCGCGCCAACTCCAAGACGCTCGTCGCCAACGCATGGCACCACCGCTCTGACGCACTCTCGTCCGTAGGCACTTGCATCGGCATCGCTGCCGCCATCACGCTCGGAGACAACTGGGTGGTGCTCGACCCCCTCGCCGCCATCGTCGTCAGCGTCATCGTCACACTCTCGGCGTTCAAAATCATGCGCACCGCCGTCAACGAGCTCCTCGAAAAGAGCCTCCCGGACAACATCGAGCGCGACATCCTCGGCATCGTGGCAGAAGACCCGCTCTTGCAAAACACCCACCACCTCCGCACACGCGCCATCGGCAACATCTACACCATCGACATGCACGTCCGCATGCCCGGCTCCATGACGCTCTCTGAAGCCCACCGCCACACCATCCTGCTTGAGCAACGCCTAAGGCAAGCCTACGGCGACGAGACAATCATCAACATACACATCGAGCCGCTGAAAGTCAACGGCGTATATCCCGCCTGACAACCATCACCCCTCGCCGTAGCACGTGCGCCAGAACTCCTCAGTGTCATAGCCAGCCTCCGCGCGCAGCAGAACATTGCGCAGACGGTCTTGAATCGTCAGGCAACGGACGCCCTTGCGGCTCTCGGCGCGCTGAACTCGAGCGTAGGGGTTGCTCAAAGGCTTCAGACGCAACACACCGAAAACCTCATGCACTATCTCCGTGAACGACATCGTCATGCCGTCGGCACGCACAAGCTCGCCGCTCACATAGCCCACCTTCAGCAACTCAAGCAGGTCGGTGACGCTGCCTGCCCACGTCCTGCCCGAAAAGGCGTCTATGCAAAGCATCTTCTTCACTTGAGACACTATCTCGTTTTTCAACACTCGGTTCTGCTCACGCTCTGTCATGTCGCAGAACCTTTTCGTTTCAATCATGTCCATTATTGTCTTTTTTGTTTTGAAAGGTTAATATTCTTGTTCGTTTTTGATTTCGGCTGCAAAGTTAACCGAAATCTGTGCACACGTTGTTCACTCCAAGTTTTTTGTGGTTAAAGATAGTTAAGCCTTAAGGTTTTTTAATCTTTCAGCACCCTATCTAAAACCCACACATCTTTATATATAAGTATGTGTTCTATAAATGCGCTTTACAGCGCAAAGACAAAAATTCTGTTAAATATACAACTCGTATAAAAAAAATTCCGTAACTTTG
>CALZMB010000133.1 GCA_945788485.1 uncultured bacterium
CAACAAGGTCATGGCTCTTGTTGCCGTGGATGTTCACCACCATGCCGACACCACAAGCATCATGCTCATAGCTCGCGTTGTATAATCCATTTCCCTTTTTCATAATGTTTATGTTTCTAAATCCGATATTATCCTTACAAAACGTCTGCAAAATTACATATTTTCTTTCTTATTGTCAAACATCACATCATTCTTTCTCATTTCTATTTTTCTATATCTTATGTGATATTTACAGAAAGCATGTATTTGCGCGTATTTTCCTTTCGTATTGTAAGCAGGGAAATGGAAGACTCTTACACTTTGAATGTTTATTGCTTTATGTCAAGGTCTTTTGTCTGCCATGGCTATGCGCGCCGGATGGCCCATCGCCTTGGCGAAGCGCGCAAGATGCTCCTGGCGGATGCTGTAGTCTTTGTTTGCCATTGTCGTCGTCTTTATAGTTGTTTGGAAAATTACGAACAAATGGACATATATCCAAACATATTCACACATTTCAACCGTATTGCACGTCTATCACGACCCATAAAGGCTGTACCACGCGAAGCTTGTCAGACTCGCTTGGTACAGCCTTTATTGCCGGCGAACGTATATACGCAGAAATCTCCCCTACTCTTCCCAGTCAAGTATCACCTTGCCGCAGAGCCCAGACTCCATGACATCAAATCCTTTCTGGAAATCGTCGATGTGGAAATGGTGCGTGATGACAGGCGAGAGGTCGAGGCCGGAAATCAGCATCTGCTGCATCTTGTACCATGTCTCCCACATCTGCCTGCCGTAGATGCCTTTTATCGTCAGCGCCTTGAAGATTATCTCGCTCCAATCTACTGTCGTGGTTGGAGGCAGTATGCCTAACTGCGCTATATGCGAGCCGTTGTACATGTGCGACACCATGTCGCGGAACGCCACCGGCGAGCCGGACATCTCCAAGCCGACATCGAAGCCGGAGATTTTCAGCTCTTTCATCGCGCCCTCTATCGTCTCGCCTTTCGCCGCGTTGACGACATGGGTAGCACCCATCTTGCGGGCTATGTCGAGGCGGTAGTCGTTGAGGTCAGTGACAATGACGTTCTTCGCTCCGGCAAAGCGTGCTATGGCTGTCGCCATCGTGCCTATCAGTCCGGCGCCGGTGATGAGGACATCCTCTCCAAGCAGCGGGAAAGCCAAGGCGGTGTGCGTGGCATTGCCGAAGGGGTCCATGATGGCAGCTATGTCGTCCGTGATGCGTTTGTCGAGCTTCACGACATTCGACTCTGGTATGCAGAGATATTCCGCGAACGCTCCGTCACGGTTCACGCCCACGCTGATGCTGTTCTCGCAGATATGCAGCTTGCCGCGCCGGCAGTTGCGGCAGTGTCCGCAGGCGATATGCCCCTCTCCTGTCACACGGTCGCCCACCTTGATGTTCTGCACGCCCGCGCCCACGTCTGCCACTACGCCGACATACTCATGCCCGAGGGTCATCGGCGTGCGGACCGTCTTCTGGCTCCATTCGTCCCATTTATATATATGCAGGTCTGTTCCGCAAATCGCGGTCTTGCGTATCTTTATAAGCACATCGTTGACACCCACTTCCGGTATCGGCACATCCTGCATCCAGATGCCTTTCTGTGCTTCTTTCTTTACTAATGCTTTCATATTTTTTTGAGTTGACGAGTAAACGGGTTGACGAGTAAACGGGTTGACAAGTTGACGAGTAAACGAGTTGACGAGTTGATAGTATTTGAGTGATGAGTTTGAGTTGACAGTACTAACAACTTGTCAACTCGTCAACTTGTCAACTTGTCAACTTGTCAACTAAAAGAAACTATATCACGCCCAGTTCTTTGCCAATCTTCGTGAATGCCGCAATGCACGTGTCGAGATGTTCACGCTCGTGCGCGGCTGAGATTTGCACGCGTATGCGGGCTTGACCCTTCGGCACTACAGGATAGAAGAAGCCGGTGACGTATATGCCCTCTTCCTGAAGTCTGGATGCCATAATCTGTGAGAGCTTCGCGTCATAGAGCATCACGGCGCAGATGGCAGACTGTGTAGGCTTGATGTCGAAGCCGGCAGCAAGCATCTTGTCGCGGAAATAGTCGGTGTTGGCGTGAAGCTTGTCCTGAAGCTCGTTTGTCTCGTTCATCATCTGGAACATCTTTATGCCCGCGGCGACAACCATTGGCGGGAGGGAGTTGGAGAAGAGGTATGGGCGCGAACGCTGGCGAAGCATATCTATTATCTCTTTCTTGCCCGTCGTGAAGCCGCCCACAGCGCCGCCAAACGCCTTGCCCAGAGTGCCGGTGATTATCTCCACCTTGCCGCGCAGGTCATAAAGCTCTGTAACGCCGCGTCCCGTATCGCCTACAACGCCGGCTGAGTGTGATTCGTCAACCATCACCATCGCGTTGTATCTTTCTGCAAGCTCGTATATCTTGTCTAACGGACATACATTGCCGTCCATAGAGAAGACGCCGTCTGTGACGATGATGCGGAAGCGGCATTGCTGCGCCGCTTTCAGCTGCGCTTCAAGGTCTGCCATATCGGCATTGGCATAGCGGAATCGCTGCGCCTTGCACAGACGCACGCCGTCGATGATAGAAGCGTGGTTGAGGGCGTCTGAGATGATGGCATCGTCCGGACCGAGCAGAGGCTCGAAGACGCCGCCGTTGGCATCGAAGCAGGCGGCATAGAGGATGGTGTCTTCTGTGCCGAAGAAATCGGCTATCGCCTTCTCCAGCTCCTTATGCCGGTCTTGCGTGCCGCAGATGAAACGCACCGAAGACATGCCATAGCCGCGTTCGTCCATCGCGCATTTCGCCGCCTCGATGAGTGCAGGATGGTTTGCCAAACCAAGATAGTTGTTCGCGCAGAAATTAAGAACGGTCTTCCCAGCTACGGTGATCTCCGCTCCCTGCGGAGAGCATATCAGACGCTCGTTCTTGTACAGGCCTGCCTCTTTTATAGAAGCAAGCTCGGATGACAGATGTTGCTGAAATTCGTTATACATGATATTATTAGGTTAAGTTAACAAGTTGACAAGTTGACAAGTTGACAAGTTGACAAGTTGACAAGTTTATAGTTTTCAGTTGACAAGTTGATAGTTTTTGAGTGGTGAATCCGAGTTGACAGAACAAATAACTTGTCAACTCGTTTTACTCGTCAACTAAACTATAGTGCTGCAAAGGTAATGTAAATAGCAGACAACGCAAAGAAAAATGATTAAAAAAAAATTAAAGCCGTCGGCAATCATCGTAATAAATATAAAAAACGGAGCGAAAAACTGACATTTTGCCACCAAAAAGCCTTGTCATCGAAGAAAACCCCTCCCATTACGGCCTACAACCGCGAAAACCACGCCCTGCAATAATCATTATGTCAGTTTGCATTACGTCCGTTTCCGTCATGCCAAACAGATAGCCCGACTGCTTGCCGTGACAGTGCGTCTGCACGAGAAAAATAAACAGAATTTAAGGTTTTGTCACGTTGCTTAACGCGAAATACTCGCTTAAAAATCACCGCAAAGACTTTCGGCGAGAAAAACGGCGCAATTTTGAATTTTGCGTATAACACTGACTGACAACACGTTACACGATTTCACCCCGAAAAACAAACTTCCTTGACTTGCAAAATAGTCAAAGTGAG
Organism: uncultured bacterium; assembly: GCA_945788485.1. Lineage (GTDB taxonomy): Bacteria > Bacteroidota > Bacteroidia > Bacteroidales > Bacteroidaceae > Prevotella. The sequence goes on from CALZMB010000133.1 coordinate 3,625, forward strand.
CCTCCAAGACATATTATCTTGCCATGCAAAAGGTACTTGTTGACAAGGCAAGAAGTACTTGTTGGCAAGCCTAAAGGTATTGTTTCAGGCAGTTTTCTGCCGTTTTTCGCACCGCAACGCTCTCTTTTTTGACGTATCAACAAGAAAAACACACTGTTCCATCTGTTTTTTCTCAAAAAATCACTGAACTTTTTTGAGTGTGATTTTAGTTAACAAATGCAAATTTACAACCCGCGCGACACTCAAGGTTTTACAAAAGCATGATGTCGCAGGGAGATTTGCCGAGAACATTCTCAAAGCTATAAAAATAAACAAAAAATTTGGTGGTTAATGAAGAATGACATAACTTTGCAGGCATATTGCAAATACATAATCCATAAACACTTACTATTATGCCTAAAACCGTTAAGAAGATTCTATGGTTCATCTTGGTGCTCGTTGTCATCGCTGTGGCTGTCGCATACCTCACCGCGCCCACGGGCAAACACTACGTCAACGCGCACGGCGAAGAACTGATAGGGCGAAAGGTACACATCGAGGATTTCAAGTTCAACATCCTCACCGGAAACGCATCGCTCGGAAATGTCGCCATCTACGAGAAAAACGGCACCGACAAATTCATGGAGGTGGAAGACCTGAGCCTCAACTTCTCGCTCATGAAACTCATCACCGGCAAGATACACATCGACGGGATAGACATCGACGACGCGAAGATGAACATCGTGCAGCGCGACACGACATACAACTACGACGACCTCGTGGCATACATGTCGGAGGGCGAGCCAAGCGAATACTCCATCGGCAAACTGCGCATGAGCGGAATAGAAATCAACTACATGGACATGAGCGTCCCGTCTGTGCCGTTCTCATACTCCATACACGACATGAAGGTGAAGGCTGACGATTTCACCACCTCCGGCAAGAACCACATCTTCATCACGGCAGAGCTGGGCAACGGCGGAGAGGCGAAGGTGGAATACCACGGCGCGCTTGCCGACCAGAACAACATCGAGACGAAGGTGGAGCTGGAGGATGTGGACCTCAGAGACTTCTCGCCGATGTTCGTGCAGATGTTCGGACGAGAGATAACAGCCGGAGAGCTGCAGCTGACATCTGACATAAAGATTGTTGACGGCGAGATGCAGGGCACGAACAAAATCATCATCAAGGACGCTGAGGTGGAGAAAGTGAAGGGACTGGCGTTCAAGCCGGAGTTCCGCAGCCTGCCGCTGAAGACTTGCCTCTATTTCATCACCGACCGCGACGGCAAATGCGAACTCGACATACCTGTATCGGGCAACCGGCACAATCCGAAGTTCTCATACAAACGCACACTGATGCGAGCCTTCGGACGCTCGCTCGGAAAAGCAATCCTCGGCAAGAAGAAAGCGGAAGACGCTGCAGAAGAAGACTGACCGCCGCCACGCGGCTCTCAGGAGATGCGCAGACGCACCCACAGCCAGCGAGGGACGAGAGACCACAACATGACAAGCAGACGATAGAACGCATCGACCGTGACGACAGACTTGCCCCTCTCCACTGCACGGACAATAGTCTGCGCGACACGGTGCGCATCGAGCTGCATCGGGAAATTGCTGCCTTCGATGAGCGGCGTGCGCACGAAGCCGGGGCGTATGTCAGTGAATGTGATATGGCGGAGACGACCGATGGCAGCAAGCTGCTGCAAAGCCTCGATGTAGTTGCTCGTGAAACGCTTCGAGGCGGAATACGCCGGCGCCGCGCCCAAGCCTTTCGTGCGCGCTATCGAACTGATGACGGCGATGTGGAGAGGCGTGCCGGGCTGCCCGCGGAAGCGGTTGAAGACATGCCCGACCATGCGCGCCATGCCCGCGCAGTTTGTCTCTATCGTAGCAAGCTCGCGCCCCATATCCAGCGCCGAGTTATGCCAGCCGATGCCAGAGCTGTGGAAATAGAGGTCAACGCCATGCATCTCGTCTATCAGACGGTCGAGGGCGGCGGTGGCACTCGCCTCGGTGACATCAGCCACACACATCGCCACGATATTCGGATGGCCGGACACGAGACGCTCCAGCACCTCCCTACGCCGGCCGCCCACGCCCACCGTCCATCCCTTCTCTGCCAGCACAAGAGCCACCTCACGCCCCAAGCCGGAAGTGGCGCCCATCACAACGGCACGTTTTTTCATTTCCTTCATTTTTCCATTTTTTTCAATCACCCCGCAAAGTTAAGCATTTTTCCCGAGAGAAAAGAACATCACGGCAAAAATAACAACAACCGGGACAAGCCGGACAGCATGTACCACACCGGCTGCTGTACGTATTCCCGCTGTTATCGGAAGGCAAACCGTCAGCTTCACTCCACTCCCGCTATCAGCAATCGGGTTTTGCTCGCTATATTCCCATTCCGCTTCTAAGCATATTATATTATGGCTTGTATGCTGTTGCATAAGTCGTAATGTTATTTGAGAATGTTCCAAGAACAGCAATGGAGTCCTCCTTCTTGTTTGAGAGCTTCAAGTGCGTATATAGGGATTATATTTTCCTTTGGGTACTCTGGGAAACGAAGTTCAAACTGGCGGCGAACCGTCGTGTCTTCTATACAGTCGGCATTCTTTGATAGTGCAGGCATGAAGATATAGTCCTTTGTGCGGATATAGTTGATGTAAGCCCATTGGAATCGTTCACGACACTTGGCTCCACCAGAAGGCATCCAGAAATTGTGCATTTTGTTGAAATG
>CALZMB010000134.1 GCA_945788485.1 uncultured bacterium
AGTTGAAGTCGTCGAGTGGCTGCACATTTTTAAAGTTAGACATGTAAATAAAAAATGTAATGAAAAATGATTAATACTTGGACTTATGCTCCCAACCTTGTACGCCGCTGAGGCAGGCAAGTGGGCATAGTATCCCTTATCAAAATGCAAAGTTACTAAAAATAAATCATTTAGGGCATAAACGCTGTCTTGTGTTTATGTTTTTTTAACTACTCATTTCATATTCTGAGCATTATCGCCATATTTGTCTTATGTAGGAGAGGAATATGCGCGCGCCAAGTGTTGCCATTGCTGCCAACGCGTGAATCTTTTGCCAGCCATAATGCCGTCATATTGTTAGGTTTGTATATGCATAAAGCGAAGAAAAGCAGATGATTAACAAAAAATTAGGTAAAACAAACGTAAAGAACTGAAATATAGGAGATAAAAGCATTGCCGCCGAACAAAAAAGCATTACCTTTACAGCACAAAAGATGATTTTTATCTTTACATTAAAGAAAGTAATCAATCAGTTGTAGCGCTGTTGCTGCATAAAGAAAAGGAGGAAATCATGAAAGCTTTCAGAGTTTTTTTCACCATTATGGTGATGTGTGCATCAAGCTTGCGTGGCTATGCTTGCACGGGTATTACACTGCGCACCCAAAGCGGAAACACTATTGCTGCCCGCACGATAGAATGGGCAGGCAGCGATTTGGAGAGCAGGTATGTTGTCGTTCCGCGTGGTTATTCCCAACGTTCGTATGTGCCGGGCGGACGGAAGGACGGCTTGCTGTTCACTTCGCGGTATGGCTACATCGGCTTGTCTGTCGAGCGCGAAGAGTATGTCGTTGACGGGATGAACGAGGAAGGGCTGTCTGCCGGCCTGTTCTATTTCCCGGATTACGGCGGCTATGAGAGATACGACAGGCTGGAGCGTGATTCCACGGTGTGCGATCTCCAGCTGGTGCCGTGGATATTGGGGCATTGCAGCACGGTTGACGATGTGGTGTCAGCTGTCAGCGGTGTGCATGTCGTGTCGGCAGACGAGAGGGGTTCGACAGTGCATTGGCGTTTCACTGACACATCTGGCAGGCAAGTTGTTCTTGAGATTGTCGGCGGGAAGAAGATTTGGCATGAGAACGCGCTTGGCGTGTTGACCAACTCTCCCGACTTCGGTTGGCATCAAAAGAATCTGAACAATTACGCCAACCTTTATCCCGGCCGCGCTACAGGCCTGGAGATTGGCGGAATGCATCTCCGTCCTTTCGGTGGCGGCGGCGGCTTTCACGGCATTCCGGGCGACATGACGCCTCCGTCTCGTTTTGTGCGCGCCGCTTTCTTCCTTTCTGCCGCGCCTTGCCTGGCATCTTCAGAAGAGACTGTGATGCAGGCGTTCCACATCCTTAACAATTTCGATTTGCCCATTGGCGTGCAGACGAATATGGATGTTGCTGTGCCAGACATCCCGAGCGCGACACAATGGACTATCGCCTGTGACATCCAGAACCGCCGCATCTATTTCCGCACGATGTATGACAGCACCATCCGTTGCTTCGACCTGAAGACAACTGACTTCGTGAAAGTGAAACATGTGTCACGTCCGTTGGATGCCGCCAAGCGTCAGCCTGTGAAATTCATCAGGATTCAGAACGACTGACTTCTTGCCCGCCTCCGTCTTGCCCTGCATCTTTCGCCGTCTCGTTCTCCCCGGAGATGTATCTTTTCCAATATGCCATAATGATTGTTGTGAGAGGGAGGGCGATGATGAGTCCGATGAATCCGAGCAATGTTCCCCACACAGAGAGTGAGAGCAGGAGTATTGCCGGGTTCATGCCCATCGCTTTCCCCATTATTTTCGGTGTGACAATCATGTCTATGATGACTTGCACGACACAGAAGACGGCGAATGCGGAAGCGAAGATGACCCAGAAGTTCTCGCCTGTGTCGGCTGCTTTCAGCAGTGCGAGGAATGCTGTAGGTATGAGAGCGAAGGTGTGCAGATAGGGCACGAGGTCGAGGATGCCGATTAGGATGCCGAGTCCTATCGCCATCGGGAAGCCTATGATGGTGAACCCGATGCAGAAAAGTATGCCCATTGTCATAGCCACGAGCCCTTGCCCGCGGATATAGTTGTTCATCGCGTGCTCCACGTCGTCCATGACAGAACGCCAGAACGGCCTGTTCTTCTTCGGGAAGATGCGTATCCAGTTTTCGGAGAGATACTCATAGTCGAGCAGTATGAAGAACATATAGAGCAGGACGATGCACGAGCCTACGAAGCTGTAGAGGAAGGTGAAGGTCTCTGAGAGGACGGCGAGCACGCCGGGCGCAGAGACCTTGAGCACATTCGTGAAATCCTTTGAATGGAAGAATGCCTCTATCTCCTTTCTGTTAGCCACCATGAGCTGGTTGAGAGCGTCCGGGATGCTTGTGATGTTCGCCTTGAGGTGTATATAGTTTGTGGCGACATGGCCGAGCTTCTGAAACTGTTCTATCATCGGTGGTATGATGAGCCACACCACGCCTCCGATGATAGAGATGACCACGACGAGCGCAATGATGATAGAAATGACTCTGACGTGTATGTGGAGGTATCTCTCTATGCCTTTCACTACAGGGAAGATGAGGTAGGCGAGAAACCATGCAATGAAGAAAGGCAGGAGTGCATTGCTGAGATAGTTCACTCCCAAAAACACCGCGGCAATGATGAGCGCGATGATTAGCCATCGCATCACGCGGTCGAATGTGATCTCTTTCTCTATCATTTTTTTCTGTTGACGGTTTGTCGAATATACGATTCGGCGGGTTGACAAGTTGAAAGGACAGCCAGTTCAAGTCCCGTCACCTTGTCAACCCGCCAATTATATAGGTTTCAACTTATTATCACCTTTGTTTTTTTTACTTGACCTGCACAACAAGATATTTGCTTGTTGACCAGAACACCTCTGGATTTGTGATGCGCAGCACATACTGTTTTGAAGCGTCCCGCTGCAGTGTGTAGCTTGATGCCGGGTGAGAGGTGAGAATCTTCGCCGACTTGCTGTAGAGGCGTATCTCTTTGTCAACGCGTATGTCTATCTTTGTGAAATAGTTCCGGTTGAAATTAGACTGCAGCACGCGTCCTTTCTCCAGCACGCGGTTTTGTGTCAGCTCTTTCTTTGTGCCGAAGACATACCATGCAGTGTGAATCTGACGGTCCTGGTTGTTGATGGTGTTGCTCTGCTCTTCTGTTGCTGTGCGCAGTTGTGCCACATCCTCGTTGAGTGTGGTAACAGTCTGGTCGAGCTCAGTGATGCGAACGTCTTTCTGTGCCAGTTCATCACGCAGCACCGCGATTTCCTTGTTGCGTTCTTCGAGTTCAGATGTGAGATTCTCTATCGTGGTCTTCAGCTGTTCAGCGGCTATGCTGCCCTCGCGCACCTGCTTCTGCAGTTTTGCGATGAGCTCGCGGTTGTGTTTCATCGTCTGCGCGATGAAATTCATGTCGTTACGTATCTGCGATGCGCGGTTTGTCGTCTCGCCGTCCTTCGCTAATGTCACGCGGTTCTCGGCGGCAGAGATTTGTCTGAATCCCTCCTGTATCTCGTTGAGCGTTGACAGCATGTCATTGATTTCGTTGTCTTTCTGTGCGATGATACGTGTCAGCGAGTCTGTCTTCTCTGTGTTTGCGTTGTCTTCGCTTTTCTTGTTGTCGCAGGCTGTCATGCTTAGCAGGCAGAGTGCGAAGAAAAATAGTTTCTTCATGATGTTTCTTTTTTTTTGTTTTGCCCACGTCCGGAGACGGCGGCTTGTTTATACATTATTATATTTACGTAGCACGTTTGTCAGCCTTTGCGTCATTCTGCATCGTCGGCATCCAGCCCGTCGTCTCTGAACTTCGCTTTTTTCTTGTATGGCTTGTCTTTCGGCCTTTGTTCTTTCTCCTTTTTCTGTTCAGGGCATCCTGCAAGGATAATCACTATCTCGCCTTTCGGCGGTGTCTCTGTGAAGTGTGCTATGACCTCGGCGAGAGAGCCTCTCACCGATTCTTCGTGAATCTTGCTTATCTCGCGGCATACGCTCACCTGCCTGTCTTCTCCGCAAGCGTCGGCAAACTGCTGCAGCGTCTTCAGCAGCCTGTACGGCGATTCGTAGATGATGGTCGTTCTCTGTTCCAGCGCCAGTTGTTCTATGCGCGTCTGTCTGCCTTTCTTCTGCGGCAGGAAGCCCTCGAAGCAGAACTTGTCGCATGGCAGGCCCGAACTCACGAGCGCCGGCACGAACGCCGTAGCCCCCGGCAGTGTCTGCACCTCCCCCCCCGCCGCCACAGCTGCCCTGACGAGCAGGAACCCCGGGTCGGATATGCCGGGAGTGCCGGCATCTGTGACGAGGCTGACTGTCGCGCCTCCGAGAAGTCTCTCCACAACCGATGCCGTCGTGTTGTGCTCGTTGAACTTATGGTGCGACATCATAGGGCGGCTGATGTCATAATGTTTCAGGAGGATGCCCGATGTCCGCGTGTCTTCAGCAAGGATGAGGTCAGACTCTTTCAGTATGCGAACAGCGCGAAATGTCATGTCCTCCATGTTGCCCACGGGTGTAGGCACGAGATATAGAATGCCCATACGACAGATGCTTTGTTTTTGTTTACTGACTACAAAAATACTCCATAATTCTGAGATAGGCAAAAAATTCCATGTTCTTCTTCGTAATTTTAAATTTTCTTTGTAATTTTGCAAGAAATTCAAACGAACAACTACACACTATGACAAACAACAACAACGGCGAGATGCTGCGCCGCGGACGCATCGAAGTGATATGCGGTTCGATGTTCTCAGGCAAGACAGAAGAGCTCATCCGCCGCCTGCGACGTGCACAATTCGCAAGACAGAAGGTTGAAATCTTCAAGCCCGCCATCGACACACGCTATTCTGACGAAGAGGTTGTGAGCCACGACCGCACCTCGCTTCTCTCCACTCCCGTTGAATCGTCAGCCTCCATACTGCTTCTGACGAGCGACACCGATGTCGTAGGCATCGACGAAGCGCAGTTCTTCGACCAGGGGATTGTCGATGTATGCAACGAACTCGCCAACCGCGGCATCCGTGTCATCATCGCCGGATTGGACATGGACTTCAAGGGACAGCCCTTCGGCCCCATGCCAGCCCTCATGGCTGTCGCTGACGACGTGCTGAAGGTACACGCCATCTGCGTGAAATGCGGAGCCCTCGCCTACGTCAGCCATCGTATTGTCGAGGGAGAGAAACGGGTGCTGCTTGGAGAAACGGGAGAGTACGAGCCGCTGTGCAGATGCTGCTACGAGAAATCAGTAAATGCGAAAAATCCATGACAGCCGCGAAACATAAGAAAGCAGTCATCTTTGATTTCGACGGCACGCTGTGCAACACGACGCCCGGCATCCTCGATACCATGCGCAAGACATTCGAGGTTATGGGCAAAGCCATCCCCACGGCAGCGGAGATGCGCGCCACAATAGGCCTGCCCCTCGCCGACGCCCTGCGGCTTCTCGCACATCTCGACGACGAGGAGACAAAGCTTGCCGCAGAGACATACAGGAAATGGTTCCCGCACTACGAGCCCGCCGGCACCACAATCTACGACGGCGTGACAGAGACATTGGCAGAGCTGAAGCGGAGAGGCGTGAGAATGGCGGTATGCACGTCGCGCGACCGCCAGTCGCTATCGCTCATCATGCAGCCGAGAGGTCTCCGGCAGTTTTTCGAGACAGAGGTGACAGGCTCCGACAACATCAAGGCGAAGCCACTGCCCGACATGGTGCTTGCACTGCTCTGCCGCATGCAGCTCAGCGCAGACGATGTGCTTGTCGTGGGCGACACCACATTCGACATCGAGATGGGCAACGCCGCAGGCTGCGACACCTGCGCCGTGACCTACGGCAACCACACGCCCCGCCAGCTGCGCGAAGCGATGCCGACATACATGACAGGCAATTTCCGCGACCTGCTGACATTCATCTGACTGCGATGCAGGCATTCCGCGCAGTAAGGTGCACACGACATCATTATGAAATTTTGGAGGAGGGTGTGTCAAAAGCAGCTGACACGCCCTCCTCTAATTATATGCGTAAGTTCCGACGTGCTGTCAGTTTCCTGCGGGAGTTCTGCTATGTCATAGAATGGGGGCAACTGCATTTCGATGAGATTATCGCTGCAAGAAACGATGCTTGCGGAAAAGCGAGATATAGACCTGCCATACGTTTATATATTGAAAAATTCTGCATTGAAAACTCTTTCGGTGTCTTGTACTGATATAGGTAGACATATTTAGAGTTAATTAAAAGTGTACGCAAAATGAGAAAAAAGTACAATGATTACAGCGAGGAATTCAAGTTGTC
>CALZMB010000135.1 GCA_945788485.1 uncultured bacterium
TGACATTTTATATTTTTCACTTATCAATTCTTGATAATCAACTTCGTTGATAACAAACTTGAAAACTGTTATTGTAATGATTTGGCTAAATTATCTCCCTTTTTATTGCTTTTTTCTGAATTAATTGTTACCTTTGTACCCAAAACGTCACCGAACAACAATCATCATATACAGACGACTTATTACTAAAGACCTGATATGCAACATCACACTGCGACATCAATTCTTCAAGTTTTTCCTTTCACATCACTCCGTCAAAAGAGCATGCAACTGGCCTTCATGCTGTTTTGCCTCATGCTTCTGGCCTCATGCGGCAATGGGAGGGGCGGTGCAAAGGGAGAAGGTGCGGCAAAAGAGACAGCCACTGCCAGCAATACCAAAACGACCGGCGAGAAGACCGTTGAACAATTGCTACAAGTCTATGACGGACAGGACAGAAGTGAACAAGTCGCCACGGCCAACAAAATTTTCGCCCTGCTCCACCGCGAGGAGTTGACCGACAGTCTCATCAAGGCAACCAACAGCACTCCCAAAGACAGCCTGAACATGCTGGTGTGGTATTGGGCCGGCGAACATCTATGGACCACTCAGGACTATACCCAGGGATTGCGGTATGCCGAGAAAGCGCTGCCGCTGACCTACCGGTTGGGCGACTTGTCACTGCAAAGCTATTGCGAGCGGCTTGTGGGCCTGTTCTATTTCCGCCAGTCGGACTATGAGAAAGCCGTCAGCCATGTGAGCAAGGCTCTTGACATCGACAAGAGTGAAGGCGACAAAAGCCGTATGGGCAGTTCGCTCAACACGTTGGCAGGCATCTGCTTGGCAGCGAAACAGCTTGGCGAGGGAGAAAAATATATCCTTGAAGCCATACGCATCTGCGAGGAAGCCAACGACTCCAATCTGTTGCCCATCCGCTATGGTATGGCATCGGAAATCTACCATGCCAAGGGCGACGACGCGCAGTCATTGGACTATGCCCGCCATGCTTTCCAGATAGACTCTTTGCGTGGCAACACGGCAAGAATGGGCATACGGCTGTCGCAGATGGCTGCAGCACAGATCGCCCTCAAACAAGATGCGGCGGCTGAACATTCCATCCGGCGTGCCATCCCGATACTGGAAAAGGCTGGCAACGAGTTGTCTCTCTCCATCTGTCGTAACCAAATGGGCGAACTGCTCAACCGGCGTGGGGCACACGCTGAGGCTGTCGCCTATTTCAGAAAGGCAGCAGAGACATTTGCTCTAAGGAAGGACAAATATAATGAGAGCCGGGCACAGATGGGACTGTATGAGGCTCTGAAAGAGAGCCATCCCAAAGAAGCCGGACAACATTTGCGGAGATATGCCACTTTGAAAGACTCTATCTATCAGCATGAGGTGGAGCAGGCTGTCAGTCAATATAATGTGAAATACAAGACCGAGGAACTCGCACACAAGCAGCAACAGGAACGGTTAGAGAAGCGTGTCATCCTTTTTGGAGCCATCGCCTTGATAGCTGTGCTGCTGCTTATCGTCACAGTAGCCATCTATACAAGCAGGACACGCCGCCGAAACCACATGGCACTGAAAAAACTCTCTGCCATGCGTGAGAACTTCTTTACAAATATCACACACGAATTCCGCACGCCACTCACCATCATACTCGGGTTGAGCCACGATCTCGAAACCTACAATACAGCAGAGGTCAGAGACAAGGCACTGGCTATCAACCGGCAGGGAAAAGCCTTGCTCGAACTCATCAACCAGCTATTGGACATCGCAAAGGTGAAGTCGGCAGTGGGCAAGGCAGACTGGCGCAACGGCAACATCATGGCCTACCTGACCATGGTCGTGGAAAGTTATCAGGACTTTGCCAAAAGCCATAACATCCAACTGCAGTATCTCTCGAAAGGCGATGTGGTGATGGACTTCGCACCCGACTATGTGAACAAGGTGATGAACAACCTGCTGTCCAACGCTTTCAAGTTCACCCCTGAATATGGGAAAATAACCGTAGCTGCCTGGCGTGAGAACAACCTGCTGCACATCGACGTCAGCGACACGGGGACAGGTATGGACCAAGAAACGATGGCCCACGTCTTCGAGCCATTCTATCAGGCAGAAAACAACTCCCGCCACATTGGAACGGGCGTGGGACTTGCGCTTGTAAAGCAGATCATGGATGCCGTAGAAGGAACGGTAACACTGGAGAGCAAGGTAGGCAAGGGCACAACCTTCCATCTCAGCATCCCCATTTGTAATACCATCAAGAAAGAAGTAGGCGAAATGGACAACACTTCTGCTGCGGCATTGCTGACCGACAGTGAGCCTATGCCTGCTGACAGTGACAATGGTGATGATCAGTGCCGTCTGCTCGTCATCGAGGACAATCGCGACATCGCAGCCTACATCGGTGCGCAGTTTGCCCAACGATATGCCATCAGCTATGCCACCAATGGCCATGAGGGACTGGACAAGGCGCAGCAGCTCGTGCCCGACCTCATCATCACCGACCTGATGATGCCCGGTATGGACGGACTGGAACTGTGCCGGCAGCTACGTGCCAACGATATCATCAACCACATACCCATCATCATCGTTACGGCAAAGAATACGGAAGAGGAACGCATACGCGGTCTGCAGGCTGGAGCGGACGCTTATCTCGCAAAGCCTTTCAATGCCGATGAACTGCAAACACGTGTAGAGAAACTGCTCGAAGGACGGAAGCTGCTGCAACAGAAATACGCACAGACCGTTACTGAACACAAGGAGGAAGATGAAGAACAAAACACACCGCAACCCTCATCCAATGACCTGCGCTTCCTCTCCAAGGTCTCGGATGTCGTCTATATGCAGCTCAGTCGCTACAAGAGCGTTGATGTCGAGATTATTGCTTCAAATCTATGTATGAGCAGCAGACAGTTCCATCGCAAGATGGTAGCGCTCACTGGGCGCACACCTACGGCATTTATTCAACGCATCAAGATTCAGAAGGCAAAGACCTTGCTGGACGGAAACCCACAAAAGAACTTCAATGAAATAGCTGACCTCTCGGGCTTCGGCGACTACAGCAACTTCGTGAGGGCATTCAAGAACGTATGCGGCATTACGCCTACTGAATACAGAAGGCAGAAAAATCAATAAAATCAGGCATATAATGGCTCAACTGATATGTTCCGTGGGTGGTCGGATATGTGATTTTCATTCCTCTTTACATAAGAACTTACCATGAATCCACGGAAAATATCTGCTGTGCCGATATTTTGGGTACAGCATATTGAACACCCTACTTACTTATCTGCAAGTTCAACATAGAACTGCAATTTTCTGGTAGATGAGAATCAATAATCTAATACCAGAAAATTGCAGTTCTATGTTGAACTTGCGTTGTCGTGGGGGTCACTGTTTCTTGTAGCGTGGTTTCTGTTTCAGGTCGTCGGGACGGGTGTCGTAGATTCTCTTGCCGGCGGCGGGAGGCGCGAGGAGGCAGGGCGGCAGAGGCTTGCCTTCTGCCGTGCGGCGCGCCACGGTTTCAAGCACGCGAGCGTATTCGTAGTGTATGCGGGCATCGTCGCGGTCGGCGTTGTTGTAGGCGATGAAGCGGAGGTATTCCACGCATTTGTTGAACCAGAAGTCGGTGGGTGCGCCGTACATGCCTTGTCGCGCAGCTCGCTCCAGCTCTTGCCGTGCTCGAAGCTGATGCCGTTGTCTGCCCTCATGGCGAGAGGCAGAAGGAGAAGAAGAAAGAGGATGGTCTTTTTCATGATAATTGGTTTTTAGTTGACGAGTTGGTTCGTCGGTTGGGGCTGATTATGCAAAATTACGGCCTTTTTGTGTAAAACGTGCAGAATTATACATCTTTTTATATATATAGAACATATCTCGTCTAAAAAAACAATAAAAAACGTAGTCGGATTTTGTGGTTTTCTGCATTTGTGGTATCTTTGCAATTTGGCAAACAACATATTCATTTACAATGCGAGAATTCATCAACATACTGCTGCGATTCGTGCCGCCATACAAGCGATACCTTGTCATGTCGGTGGTGTTCAACATATTGAGCGCCGTGCTCAACATCTTCTCGTTCGCCACCCTTGTCCCCATTCTCCAGATTCTCTTCGAGACGGGCGACGCCGGACGCGTGACGACACTCATGCCGTGGGACTGGTCTAACGCGAAAGAGGTGGTGTCGAACAACGCCGACTACTACGTCACATGGCTCATCAACGAGGTGGGCCCCACATCGACACTGCTTTTCATCGGCCTCTTCCTCTCGTTCGCCACATTCCTCAAGACCGGCGCGTATTTCCTCTCCTCTGCCACCATCATACCCATACGCACAGGCGTGGTGCGCGACATACGCAACATGCTCTACGCCAAGATAACGTCCCTCCCGCTCGGCTTCTTCTCCGAAGAGCGCAAGGGCGACATCATAGCCCGCATGTCGGGCGACGTGCAGGAGATAGAATACAGCGTGATGTCGAGCCTCGACATGCTGTTCAAGAACCCTATTCTCATCATCGCGTATTTCACCACGCTCGTCGTCATCTCATGGCAGCTCACGCTGTTCACCATTCTCTTCGTCCCCCTCATGGCATGGATGATGGGCGCGATAGGCAAGAAGCTGAAGGCGCAGTCAACACTGGCGCAGAGCATCTGGAGCGACACCATGTCGCAGGTTGAAGAGACGCTCTCCGGGCTGCGCATCGTCAAGGCGTTCTGCGCCGAAGGGAAGATGAACCGCCGCTTCGACCGCATCAACACCAACTACCGCAACAACATCATGAGGGTGAACATTCGCCAGCAGCTCGCACACCCCATGTCTGAGTTCCTCGGCACGGTGATGATTGTCATCGTGCTATGGTTCGGCGGAGTGCTCGTGCTGAAGGGACACACTCTCAGCGGACCGACGTTCATTTATTATATGGTGATTCTCTACAGCATCTTGCAGCCGCTGAAAGATTTCTCGCGTGCGGGCTACAACATACCGAAGGGCCTCGCCTCGATGGAGCGCATCGACAAAATACTGCTTGCCGAATCTGCCATCACCGAACTGCCCGAAGAGAAGCGCGAGAAGAAGACATCGTTCGACCATGAGATAGAGCTGCGCAACGTCGGCTTCAGATACGACGAGAAATGGGTGCTGCGCAACATCAACCTCACCATACGCAAGGGACAGACCGTGGCTCTCGTCGGACAGTCCGGCTCTGGCAAATCGACGCTGCTCGACCTCATTCCACGTTACTATGACGTGCAGGAAGGCGAGGTGCTCATCGACGGCATAAACGTGAAGAACCTCGGCATACACGACCTCCGCCAGCTCATCGGCAACGTCAACCAGGAGGCGATTCTCTTCAACGACTCCTTCCGCAACAACATATCGTTCGGCGTAGATAACGCCACGCAGCAAGACATCGAAGAGGCGGCGCGCATCGCCAACGCGCACGAGTTCATCATGCAGACCGAACAGGGCTACGACACCAGCGTAGGCGACCGCGGCGGCAGGCTCTCCGGCGGACAGCGCCAGCGCATCTCCATAGCGCGCGCCATACTGAAGAACCCGCCCATCCTCATCCTCGACGAGGCGACATCGGCGCTCGACACCGAATCAGAACGCCTCGTGCAAGACGCGCTCGAACGGCTGATGAAGACACGCACCACAGTGGCGGTGGCACACCGACTGTCAACCATAAAGAACGCCGACATGATATGCGTCATACACGACGGCGAGATAGTGGAACGCGGCACGCACGCCGAGCTGCTCGCCATCGACGGCTACTACCGCAAGCTCAACGACATGCAGAAGCTCTGAGCAAGCCCCTCCCGTATTCTTCGACCTGGTCGAAGAACACCAAACCCCACACACCCCACCCACAGCCACATGCCAACACAGACCGCAGACACAACACCATCGTCACAGCCACACAGCCGTGGCCTCGCACTATCGCTGTCGAAGACACTCAGCATGGTGTGTACACCATTCTACCTGCCACTGCTCAGCATGGCAGCCATCTTCACCTTCACACACCTCTACTATCTGCCCCTGTCGTACAAGCTGCAGATAGCTCTGCTCACATATCTCTTCACCATCTTCCTGCCCACACTATTCATCAGGGCGTACAGATGCTACAACGGATGGACGCTCTTCCACCTGACGATGAGAGAGAAACGCATGGTGCCGTATATCACCACCATCGCCTCGTATCTCGCCCTCTACTACATCATGAGGGC